>CAZLEC010000050.1:0-13196 GCA_964558245.1 uncultured Burkholderiales bacterium
AGCACCTCGACGACCATCGAGTACTACGACGTCGCACTCTTCAACGCGCACTAGTAAACCGCGCTCACGATCCGCGCTCGGCCCTTGCGAAGTAGTGACTGCGCAATTCCTACGCGTGTTCGGCCGAACCAGCTCGGCGAGCGGCCGGGCTACGAATCGCTCTCGGAGCCCGCTTGTGTCAGAGCGCGGTCGGCTCCTCGAGCGAGGTCGCGCGACCAACGCTTGAGGACGGAGCGCACAACGAGCACCCAGAACCATCCGACCACACCGTGCGTGTCGAAGCGCGACTCCCACGTGATCCGCGTGCCGCCACCAGGGAGCGCATGGAGCGTGACATCCGAGCGGTAGTCGTCCACCGGCAGACCCGACAGCAAGGTGTAGGCGAAGTGGGTCGGGGCGTCGAAAGCCACGACCTCCTCCCGGTTGACCTTGGTCGGCTTGGCTGGATTGACGCCGAGGAGGCGGACGGCGCCGACCCCGTCAGGAGTCGGGCTGCCGTTGCGCGCGAGGCGCGCGAGCTTGTGCCGCGACCAACTGGGCCACGCGCCAACGGTGCTGACCAGCTGCCAGACAGTTTCGACCGGGGCCGAACTGTCTGCCTCGGCGCGGACATGGTGGCTCACCCACACATATTGCCCGCAGTCCGGGCGCGCGACTCGGCCCGACGAACGCTCGTGTCCCGACGTGACCATCTCTCCCGATTACGGGCACGGTCGCGAGCCGGGTTCTTCGGGATCATCCGACTTCGAGGGCTGCCGGGCTCATGGTGGTGTTGCACCCCGCCGAAAGGAACGTGAGACGGAACCGCTTGCCGAGGCTCCGTGGAGGTAGGCGTGGTGGACCAAGACGCCCCGGGTCCGGGGTTCCCGGGCCCGCAAGTGAGTTCGGGCCGGTTCCCGCCCGGGATGAATCCCGGCGACCGCACCGGACCGCACCCGGCGTTCCAATCGGTTGCGCCGGCGACGCCCGCGGGCACGAAGTCACCGTCGAGAGTGCGGGTCTTCTGGGTCACCGCGTGTGCGGTGGTGGCGCTGATCGTCGCCGTTAGCGCCTTGCTGCTGTCGGGCCGGAGCGGGACGGCAACCGGCGCGCGTGTGCCTGACCGCGGAAGGGCTGCACTGCCCGCCGACCCGACGGCGTACGTGGTCAGCGGCGGTGTCACCTCCGCGATCACCCCGTTCGACACGTACACGCACGCGGTCGGCAAAGCGATCTCCGTACCCAACGCCGCCAACATCGTGATCGCTCCGAACGGACGAACCGCGTATGTCACGACACTGCGCAGCGTCGTTCCGATCGATCTGGCGACCAACACTGCCGAAGATCCCATCGCCGCACCCGGCGCCCTCGAGATCGCCATCACGCCCGACGGCCGCATCGCCTTCGTGACGACTGGCGGCTACGACACCGTGATCCCCATCGATCTCACAACGAACACCGTCGAGCCGCCCATCGACCTGCACGGCAACGGCTCCGGAGTTGCGGACAACATCGCGATCGCCCCCAACGGTCACACCGGATACGTGACTACCGGCCCGGCCAGAACCGTTGTTCCGATCGACCTCGCGACCAACACACCTCGACCGGCCATCCCGATCGCCGTAAACGACATCCACGAGGGCGCCGACAACATCGCGATCACCCCGAACGGCCGGACCGCGTACGTCACCACCGGTGAGAGCGGGGCCGTCGTGCCCATCGATCTCGCAACCGACGTCGCCGGTCGCAGAATCCGCACACCCGGAACCTTCGACGGCGCCATCGCGATCGCTCCCAGCGGCCGCGTCGCCGTCGTGATCAGCAACGCGAATCTCATCCCGGTCGACTTGGCGACGAGAACCGCCGGTACCCCGATCTTGATCTCGCCCTACCAAAGCAACCACGTCGTATTCGCTTCCAACAGCGAAACGGCCTATGTAACCACCGAGTCCAATACCGTCTATCCGATAGACGTCACCACCCGCCGGCTCGCCGCCGCCTTCACACTCCCCACCAAGACGATCCTCGGCAGCATCGCGCTCCGGCCCTAGCCGCCAGGAGCGACGCTCGCGCGACAGCCGCCGCACTCGGATTCGGCCGGCGCTACGTCGCGGTTGATGCGCGAGGACTGTGGCGCGGCCACGGTCGAGCCGACTCGTACCGCGCCGCGGCGGCCAGCAGCAGGTCTTCGCGAAAACGCGGTCCGATGATCTGGAGACCGACGGGCAACCCTTCGGCGGTGAGACCGGCGGGAACACTGACGGCGGGCAGATTGACGAGGTTCGCGAGCATCGCGAGCACGACCGACATGCCACCGTGCACCTCGGCGCCGTCGATAACGGTGGGCATCGGTCCTTCCGCAGCGAACGGCGGCATCGACGACATCGGCGTCACGATCAGGTCGACGTCGTCGAAGACGGCGGCAACGTCGGAGACGAGCCGGCGCCGGTCGAGCTCCACCGCCGCGGCCCACGGCAAGGTCTTCTCGCTGAGGCGGGTCCATCCCGGCGCGGAGAGCGGGTCGAGCTCGTCGAGTCGGTTCTCCCACAGGTCGCGGTCGACGCCGACGAACTTGTCGACGCCTTCCACGAACGCGTACGTGCGGATGTAATCGTCGAGCCGGATCGGCCGGTCGACCGGAGATGCGCCGGTGGCCGCGACGAAGGCCTGGGCAGCTTGCTCGCAAATCGCGCCGACCTCGTGGTCGATCGTCGCGAAGCCGAAGTCCGGCGACCACGCGATCCGGCATCGCGACAGGTCGACCGTGTCGAGCGCATCGAGATAACTGCCGGCCGGCGCGGGAAGGCAGGTGCGATCACGCGCGTCGGGTCCGGCCATCACGTCGAGCAAGAGGGCCGTGTCGGCAACGGTCGTGGTGAGACTTCCGACGACCGCGTTCTGCGCGAGATGCGTGTCGCCCAGCGTGGGGATACGCCCGTAGGTGCACTTCAACCCCACGAGGCCGGTGAAGCTCGCCGGGGTCCGAATCGAACCACCACCATCGCTCGCGGTACCGAAGGGCACCATGCCCGAGCTCACCGCGGCCGCGGTGCCACCGCTCGACCCACCGGGCGTGCGGCTGAGGTTCCACGGGTTGCGCGTGACCCCGAGGAGCGGGCTGGCGGTATAGGCCCACGCACCGAACTCGGGCGTCGCGGTCTTGCCGACCGGGATGGCACCTGCGGACCGCAGCCGACCGACGTGGATCGAGTCGGCGGTCTTCGGAGGACCGCCCGCGAACCACCGCGACCCTTGGGTGGTCGGCATGCCCGCACAATCCTCGAGATCCTTCACACCGAACGGCACACCCGCGAGCGGCCCGAGCTCGCCGACTCGCCGGTTGTGCACTGCCGCGTCGACCGCTTTCGCGGCAGCCAACGCGTGCTCGGCCTCGAGATGCACGAACGCGTTGAGATCGGGATTGTCACGCTGGATCGCGTCGATGCACGACACCATCAATTCCTCGGCCGAGAGCCGGCCCGCACGGATGAGCTGCGCGGCGTCGGCGACGGTGGGCATCTCCATTCGCTCAGCATGCCGCACCCGGCGCGGGTCACGCGTGCCGGCGTGCCCCTCGGCTCGCAACTCCGATCACATGCGCCGAGGCTCCCAGCATCGAGGGCTCCGTCTCCGTGAGGCGAATGGCGCGCAGGAGCGCCTCGGGAGCCGCCATGCGGCGCGCCAGGTCACCCACCAACCACGCGAACCCTTCGACCGCAACGAGGCGCTCGACCGCGAACCCGGCCTCGTCGAGCTCGACGCGAAGTTGCTCGGGCTGGTGGAAGTACGCCCAGAAGGCTCCATCGGCCATGTTGGCCGGGTCCTGACTCAGGCCGGTCGAGATGCAACGATCGAAGCCGCTCCAGATATCGGGTTGGTCGAGCAGATCCTTCGTCGTCGCGTCGAGGATCCACGAGTGCCGGCAGATGATCTCCGCCAACAGCACGCCGTCCGCACGGAGCACGCGGTACGCCTCGCGCAAGGCCTCGCGCCGATCGGCCGCGTCGACCAGGTGGTACATCGGACCCATCAACAGGACGACATCGACACTGCAGTCGGGCATCGGCAGCTCACACGCGTGTCCGAGTCGAGCAGTGAAGGTCGGTCCGCTCACCGAACGCGCTCGCTGCTCGGCCGCCTCGACGTGTTGGTCGACCGGATCGACGAGCGTCACCTCGTGACCGCGCGCCGCGAGGTAGGCCGCGTGCGTGCCGGGACCACCACCGACGTCGAGCACGTGGCCGGTCGGGGGCACGTAACGATCGAAGATGTCCCACGTCCGCAGCCGCACCAGGTCGCCGATCCCCGGCAGCCACAGGCGAGCATCCTCGTCGGCAAGCTCGTAACGACGCGTCACCCGCGGATCTACCGGCACGCCCTCAGTCTCAACCGGCGCGGCGAGACGTTCCAACGATTTTCGACGAGGCGCGCAGGTCCGGCGGCTCCTCGGTAAGGCATGATCTCGCCGTGCCCCTCCCGTTCCTCGTGATCGTCAGCGGAGTACCGGGCGCCGGAAAGACGACGCTGGCGGACCAGCTGGGGCAGCGGCTCACGGTGCCGGTGCTCGGCAAGGACGTGATCAAGTCGGGCATCGCGCGCACGGAGGGCGGCCCTGCGACGTACGGCGGCCCGATCGGCGAGCGGACGTTCGCGTCGCTCTTCGAGTGCGCGCGGGTGTTGTTGGACGCGGGCTGCTCGCTCATCGTCGAAGCCGCGTTCTACCGTGCGCGGTTCGAGGTCGACGCCGCGCCGCTCCTGTCGATCGCGCAGCCCCGGCTCATCTGCTGCACGATCGACACTGCCCTGGCGGCGCAGCGATTCGAGGCGCGCGCACGCACCGGCGGGCCCGAGCGTTTCGCGCACCCGGACGAGCTGATCATCGACATCATGCAGTCGGGTCGTTTCGACTGGGACGCGTTCGATCTCGCGCCGCTCGACCTGCCCTCGCTCGAGGTCGACACGACCGGCGCCTACGCGCCGGGAGTCGAAGAGATCGCCGAGTTCGCGACCCGTTGAGCCGCGCGAGCCCGCGGCTCAGCGGGCGGCGTTGCGGCGGGCGACGGAGTCGATGATGACCGCCACGAGCAGCACCACTGCGGTCACCACGTCCTTGGCCGCCGCGCTGTAACCCTGGAGGCCCATGCCGTTGTCGATCGCCGCGATCACGATGCCGCCGAGCACCGCGTGCGCGGCTTTGCCTCGGCCGCCCAGCAAGCTCGTTCCGCCGATCACCGCGGCCGCAACCGAATAGAGCACGAGCGTGCCGCCGTCGAGTGCGGTCGACACCGATCGCAACCGGGAGGCGTACACGATCCCGGCGATCCCCGCAGTCGTCGACGCGAGCACGAAAGCGAGCGTGCGGATCCGAGCGAGGTTGACGCCGGCCCGGCGAGCAGCTTCTTGATTGCCGCCGATGGCGTAGATGTAGCGGCCGAACTTGGTGCGCCCGAGCAGGAACGTCCATGCCGCGAGCACAGCCAGCACGAGCAGCACCACCCAGGGAACGCCCTTGACCGCGATGACCCGACCGCGGTCGGTGTTGCACAGCAGCACGACCACCACGGCCGTGAGCGCGATTCCCGCGATCTTCAACAGCGACAGGCTCGCCGGCGGTGCGGACAACCCGCGGGCGCGCCGGCCCGACTCGCGCCGCCAGATGCGCAGGCCCATGACCGCGACGATCGCGGCCGCGACGATCCAGCCCGCCGCCGGAGTGAGGTTGCCGCTGGCGACGTCGTTGATGATGTTGTTGTTGATCGGCAGCGAGCCGCCCGGCCCGAGTATCAGGAGCATGACTCCCTGCCAACCGAGCAGGCCGGCGAGCGTCACGACGAACGACGGCAGGCCGAGGCGCGTGATGATCGTGCCCTGGAGCGCGCCGATCGCCGCGCACACGAGCAACGCGGCGATGACCGCCGCCCACCACGGCCAGTTGTACTGCTGCTTGACCAGCTCCGCGGTGACGACCCCACCGATGCCGCTCACGAACCCGATCGACAGGTCGATCTCGCCGAGCAGCAACACGAAGACCTCGCCCATCGCGAGGAGCATGTAGGCCGCGCCCTGGATCAGGAGGTTGACGAGGTTCCCGGCGCTCAGGAAGTTCGAGTTGAGGGACTGGAAGAGGATCGAGATGAGGATCATCCCGGCGAGCACCGGGAGCACGCCGCTGTCGCCCGAACGAATGCGCACGACCACGACGCGCATGTAGTCGCGCAAGTTCTCGACGTGGGCCTCGGGCGCGTCGACGACTTCCGTCTCCGCTATGGCCGCATCGGCGAGACCAACCGGCGGGCTGCCGGCCGGCCCGGGCGTTTCCGGCTCGTCGACCGTTGTCACCGGCCGTCCTTCGTCGCCACGGGCGACGCGCCCTCGCGGATCCGGGTCGACTCGCCGGTGGTCATCAGGTCGACGACGCTCTGCTTGTCGAGATCACCGATCGGCCACACGCCTACGAGGCGCCCGAGCCGCAACACGGCGATGCGGTTGGCGACTTCGAACACGTCGTTCATGTTGTGCGAGATGATGATCACGGCCAGTCCGCGTTCGGCGAGCTGGTGAACCAGGTTGAGCACCATCGCGGTCTGGGCCACGCCGAGCGCCGCGGTTGGCTCGTCCATGATCACGAGCTTCGAATTCCAGAGCACGGCCTTGGCGATCGCCACCGACTGCCGTTGCCCACCCGACAGCGAGGCGACGAGCTGGCGGACCGACCGAACGGTCGTGACCGCGAGCCCGCTCAGCGTCTTCCCGGCTGCGGTCTCCATCGCTTCCTCGTCGAGCGTGAAGTGCCGGAGCGTCTCCCGACCGAGGAACATGTTCTGCACGATGTCGAGGTTGTCGCAGAGTGCGAGGTCCTGGTGGACCGTCTCGATCCCGAGCGCGGCCGCCTCGCGCGGCGTCCGGATGTGAACCGGCCTGCCTTCCCACAGGATCTCGCCGGAGTCCGGCGTGTGGATCCCCGCGATGCACTTGATGAGCACCGACTTCCCGGCCCCGTTGTCGCCGGCCAGGGCAGTGACCTGGCCGGCGACCACATCGAGATCGACGTCGGCGATCGCGTGGACCGCGCCGAAACTCTTGGTGACGCCCCGAAGCCTGAGGAGGGGCTCCTCCGCCACTACTTGATGCCGGCCGCCGTGCAGGCGCTCGCCACCGCGGCGATGCACAGATCCGACGCCTTCACCGCGCCGTCCTTGATGACGGTCGCCGCCATGTTGGCGGTGGTCACCCACTCCGGCGTGAGGAGAATCGAGTTCACGTCGGTGTTTGCCTGCGTGTCCTTGGTCGTGCCGTTGATCAACGTGCTCGGCACCTTCTCGCCGGCCCGCAGGTAGATCGCGGCCGCGGCGGCGGCTTGGGCTTCCAGGTAGATCGGCTTGTAGACCGTGCCGCACTGGTAGCCCTTCAGAATGTTCTGCAGTCCCGACAACGAGGCGTCCTGGCCGGTGGTCGGGAACGTCTTCGCGGGGATCTTGAGCGACTGCAACTGCGCGATCACGGCGTTGGCGTTGTCGTCGTTGGGAGTGATCACCGCATTGATGTTCTTGTGTGCCGTGTACTGCTGCGTGAACGTCGTGGCCGCGACCGCCGGAGTCCACGTGCCGGCCGGTTCGCCGACTTTCACGTAGGTGCCGTTGTCGAAGTAGGGCTTGAGCACGCTGTTGTAGCCCTGCGCGAACAGGGTCGCGTTGTTGTCGGTGGGGTCACCGTCCATCACGAGGATGTTGGGCTTGGTCACCTTCCACGCAGTGATGCACGAGACTTCGCCCTGACCGATGAGTTGGCCCACTTTGACGTTGTCGAAGCTGACGTAGGTCCGGTCGGCAGATCCACCCTTCGTGAGCCGGTCGTAGTCGATCGTCGCCACGCCCTTGGCCTTCGCCGACGCCTCGATCGCGGCACCGCTGCCCGAGTCGATCGCGTCGATCAGCAAGACGCTCGCGCCGTTGGTGATGTCGGCCTCGGCCTGGGTCTGCATCGTCGAGACGCTGCCCTGGGCGTTGTCGACCTTGAACTCGGAACCGGTGAGTCCGGCCGCCTGGAAGGCCTGCGTGAGGTACGGACGGTCGAAGGTCTCGTAACGGGCCGAGGTCGTGGTGTCGGGGAGCAGCACACCGATGAGACCCTTGCCCTTCGCGGCCAGCGACGTCAGCTGCTTCATCGCCGAGAAGTCGGAGGTGAACGACGCCGGAGTGAGCGTCACGTTCGAGGGCAGCGAGCTGCTCGGCGCGGTGCTCGTCGGGGTCGTGGCGGTCGACGTCTTCGAAGAGCTGCTGCACGCCGACGCGGCAATGAGCGCCCCGACCGTCAGGGCGATGGCCGCCGCGCGACGCCCCTTACGATGCAAATGCTCCGTATCGCGTGTCGCCCGATTACCAACCAGCTCCCGGCCGATATTGCCTTCTCGTTCAGCGGGGGGAATCTTCACAACCGTCTCCTGTCCTGTGGTGCCGAGCGAATCAATGCGCTGTGCCGACAGGCGTCGGGCGGAGCATTGCCGGCGGCTCGCGGAAGTCATACCCGGGTCGAAGGACACGCATGCGACCGCCGCAAGCGGCATACGCACCCGTGGTGTTCTTCCGGGCCTCGAGAGGTGACCTTGCGGACCGGACTCTCCGGCCCGACACGCATGACGAGTTCTCACTGTGTCGTAACGGACCGTACACCCATGCGTAACGAGACCACCGCACACTCCCCGCGCGCACGCGACAGCGCTCCTTGCCCCTCGCCGCGGCAACCGCGAGACTCCCGCGCCGACAGGAGGACGCCATGGGCAAATTGGATGCCAAGCCGCTGCGTTCGCTGCTCTTTACTCCCGGTGATCAAGAAGCGCGTATCGCCGAGAACGCGAAATCGGGCGCCGACGCACTGTTCCTCGACCTCGAGGAGCCGCGCACACCCTGCCCGGAACCCGTGCGCGTCCGGGCGCGCGGGCTCGTTCGGGAGTTCCTCGGGTCGGCGCCAACCGGGCCCGGCAACCCCGTCTACTTCGTGCGTGTGCAGCCCGTCGCGTCGGGGATGATCCTGCGCGACCTCCAAGCGGTCATGGGGCCGAATCTCGCGGGGATCCTGCTGCCGAAGATCACCGGGCCGGCCGATGTGCACGCCGCCGACGCCATCCTGGGCTGCGTCGAGACCGAGCTCGGCCTGCCGGTCGGCCGAACCATGCTCTACCCGATTCTCGAAACCGCGAGCGCGATCCGCAACGCGTACGAGATCGCGATGGCGTCCGAGCGCGTCTCGTACATGGGCGGTGCCATCTCGCGGTTCGGCGACATCGCCGGCGACATCGGTTTCCGATGGACGCGAACCGGCACGGAGACGTTGTTCATCCGCCAGAAGGTGCTCGTCGACGCACGCGCCGCGGGTATCCGCTATCCGATTAGCGGCATGTGGGGCGGCGCCAACGACGATCTCGACGGCTTGCGCTCGTGGCTCACCGAGCTGCGCGACATCGGCTATTTCGGGATGATGCTCGGCAACCGTGAGCACGTGGAGATCGTGAACGACGCGTTCACGCCGACCGCCGCGGACGTCGCGTACTGGAAGGATCTCGATCGGCTCGCGAGCGCGGCCGAACGTACCGACGAGAAGGTCGTCTACGGAGACGCGAATCAAGGCGAAGGTCACGAGATCCACATCGCGCACGTCGCGACCGCGCGCAAGCTGCTCGCGTGGGCAACCGATCTCGGCGTCACATGACCACCAGGTCGGGCCGCATACGCGCGGGGCTGTCGCACCCGGTCATCGACGCCGACGGCCACTTCGTGGAACTGGCGCCACTCCTCAACGAGGAGATGCTCACGTATATCGAGGAGATGGGCGGGCCGGAAGTACGCGACCGCTACGCGCTCGACACCGGACTCACCGATACATCAACCGTGCTCGCATCACATCGCGGCGCCACCGGCGCGGGTTGGAAGGCGATGCCGTCGTGGTGGGGCTGGACGACGGCGAACACGCTCGATCGGGCGACTGCGCATCTCCCGGCGCTCCTCTACGAGCGCCTCGACGAGATCGGCATCGACTTCACGATCCTGTACCCGTCGATGACGCTCGCGTACCTCGAAGTCGCCGACGACGAGCTCATCGGCCTGCGCTGCCGCGCCGCCAACCGTGCGCTCGCCAACCTCTTCGCGCCGTACGCCGATCGCACCACCGTCGGCGCGCTGGTCCCGATGCTCGACCCCAAGCTCGCGATCGCGGAGCTCGAGTACGCGGTTCGCGAGCTCGGTTTCAAGACGGCGGTGTTCGCCGGGCACGCGAAACGCGCAGTCGGCATCGACGGCGCGTATCGCCTCGACACATTCGGGGTCGACCGCGCGTTCGACTACGACCCGCTCTGGGCCAAGTGCGTGGAGCTCGGCGTCGCGCCCGTCTTCCACAGCTCGCTCCAGGGGCACCGCGTCACGCGATCGGCCACGAGCTACGTGTACAACCACATCGGCGGGCTCGCGGCAAGCCACGAATCGCTGTGCAAGTCGCTGTTCCTCTCCGGCGTCACTCATCGGTTTCCCACGCTCCGATTCGGGTTCCTCGAAGGTGGCGTGGCGTGGGCGTGCAGCCTCCTCGGCGACCTCGTGGGTCACTGGGAGAAGCGCAACGCCGAGTCGATCCGTTCGCTCGATCCGGATCTCCTCGACGTCGACGCGCTCCTCGCGCTGTTCGAGCGTTACGGCGACGACCGTGTGCGCGCGGGTTTGAGCGAGCTCCGCGCGTACTTCACTCGGCCGAGCGCGCGTCCCGAACAGCTCGACGAGTTCGCGTCGGCCGCGCTCGACTCGGTCGCGACGTTGCGCGACCGGTTCGTGCCGAACTTCTACTTCGGCTGCGAGGCCGACGACCGCCTCGTGGCGTGGGCGTTCGCCGAGCACATCAACGCGGCGGGTGCGCGCCTGCGTCCGATCTTCGGCTCCGACATCTCGCACTGGGACGTGACCGACATGACGGAGCCGGTAGAGGAGGCGTTCGAGCTGGTCGAAGAGGGCGTGATCGGCGAGCGCGAGTTCCGCGAGCTGACCTTCCTCAACCCCGCGCGCCTGCACGCGGGCATGAACCCCGACTTCTTCGCCGGCACCGTGTGCGAGAACGCGGTGCGAGACGCGCTTTCGGCCTCATCGTGATCCGCGGCGCACGCCGAGCTCGATCGACAGACGATCCGGCCGCGCCGCTCACCGTCGTTCGGGGCTCAGCGGAGCGCCCTCGTGCGGAGTGTCACCGTTCGTCGAGTCGGCGAACACGGGCATGCCGCCCGAGACCCCGAACTCCGCCATGTCCTCCATCGACTCGATCGGACCCCGCATCGCGCCTTCGGGCACCAGCGAGTGCGGCAGGTATCGCAACACGAACACGGCGGCAGACAGCGCGAGCACCGCGCCGCCGATCGCCGCGAAGTGCAGGCCGCTCACGAACGCTCCCTTGGCGCCGGCCGTCAGCACGGCCGACGCGTGCGGTGGCAGCTTGCCCGCGACCCGCAACGCACCTGCGATCGAAGTGTTGGCCGTCGAGCGCTGACTCGCCGACAGCCCGTTGAGGAACTTCGCGATCTGACCGTCGTATCGCGAGGCCGCGAGACTGCCGAGCACCGCGATGCCGAGCGCCGCGCCCAGCTCGCGTGTCGCGTCGTTCATCGCCGACCCCGCGCCGGCCCGACGCGCCGGCACCGCCGACATGATCGACGCCGTCATCGGAGACATGGTGAGCGCGATCCCTCCGGTGAGCGGAATGAAGCACACGACCATGAACGCGTACGCGCTGTGCACGCCGAGCGTCGCCAACAACGCGAACGCGATCGAGACGCTGAACATGCCGAACGCGACGGTTCGGTGCGCGCCGAACCGCGCCGAGAGGCGGGGCGTCAGCGGCGACACGACGATCATGATCACTGCGATGGGGAGCGTTCGCAGTGACGCCGAGAGCGGGCTGTAGCCGTGAACGAGCTGCAAGTACTGCGTGACGAGGAAGATGACGCCGTACATCGAGAGGAACACGAGGATCATGCCGCCCGTTCCGGTGCTGAACGCCGGGTTCCTGAAGAACGACATGTCGAGCATTGGTTCGGCGACGCGGAGCTCCCAGACGATGAACATGGTCAGCACCACGAGCGCCAAGGCGAAGGCGCCGAGTGTCGACGCGCTGAGCCAGCCCGAGCTCGGGCCTTGGATCAGCCCGTAGACGAGCGAGACGATCCCCACGATCGAGAGCAATGCGCCGACCGGATCGAGCGCCGCTTCCTCGGGGTCTCGCGAGGTCGGCACCAGGAACCACCCCGCCACCAACGCGATCGCGATGATCGGCACGTTGACGAGGAACACCGAACCGAACCAAAAGTGCCCGAGGAGATAGCCGCTCGCCACCGGCCCGAGGGCACCGGCGGCGCCGGTGACGCTCGCCCAGATCGCGATCGCCTTCGGCCGCTCGTGCGCATCGAACACGTTGATGAGGATCGAGAGGGTCGACGGCATGATGAGCGCGCCGGCGGCGCCCATCACGGCGCGGCACGCGATCAGCTCCCACATCGCGGTCGACATCGAAGCGAGCGCGGCGCCGACGAGGAACAACAACAAGCCGAGTTGCAACGCACCCTTCCGACCGAAGCGGTCGCCGAGCGCGCCGGTCGTGAAGAGCAAGCCGGCGAACACGAGCGAGTAGCTGGCCACGACCCACTGGAGTTGCGACTCGCTGGCGTGCAACTCACGGGAGAGCGTCGGGAGCGTGACGTTGAGGCTCGAGTTCCCCACGAAGACGATGAGCAGGCTGAGACACAGCACCGACAACGTCCACCAGCGCCGCGAGTGCATCGTCGCTTCGGGAGTCGGGGTCGCGGTGGCAGTCACGGCTGGGCGCTTTCGAGAGGACGGAACGGCTCGGAGGGGGCGGGCGTTCGGGCTGGGTGAAGTGGAAGCATGCTTCCGTATACGGTACTATACGGAATGTGCCTTCCGATTGCGAATTGGGTTACCGCGGCATGAACAACCTCCCGAGCCGGGGCCGGAGATCCGGCCGATGACCGACCTCACGAACCGTCCGATGCGATCGGACGCCCGCCGGAACCGGGAGCGCGTGCTGCTCGCGGCCGAAGACGTGTTCTCCGAGATGGGCCTGCGCGCCCAGATCGAGGAGGTCGCGCGGCGCGCCGGCGTGGGCGTCGGCACGGTGTGCCGCCACTTCCCGACCAAGAAGTCGCTGGTGGAAGCCGTGCTTGAAGCGATGTA
>CAZLEC010000051.1:0-13108 GCA_964558245.1 uncultured Burkholderiales bacterium
CGTGGCCGACCTCCGCGGCGGCGCGGCCGGGCCCGACGACGGTGTCATCCTCCTGCGGGCCGACATGGATGCGCTCCCGATGCCCGAAGACACGGGCCTGGCGTACACCAGCGAGATCGACGGCGCGATGCACGCGTGCGGCCACGACGCGCACGTCGCGATGCTGGTGGGCGCGGCTCGTCTGCTGGCGGAACGACGCTCGGAGCTGCCGGGAACGGTGCGGTTCATGTTCCAACCCGGCGAGGAAGGGTTTCACGGCGCGCGGCACATGATCGATGCCGGCTTGCTCGACTCGCCTCGCGTCGACGCGGCGTTCGCGCTCCACGTCGCGCCGAACCTGCCTTCGGGATCGATCTCGACGCGCGGTGGTGCGCTGATGGCGTCGGCCGACGTGATCGACATCGTCGTGACCGGCAAAGGCGGGCACGCGTCCACGCCTTATCTCGCCAACGATCCGATGCCCGTTGCCGCGGAGATCGTGCAGGCGCTGCAAGTGATGGTGACGCGCCGCATCAACGCCTTCGACCCGGTGGTGGTGTCGATCACGAAGATGACGGCGGGCACCACCAGCAACGTGATCCCCGAGTCGGTGCACTTGCTCGGCACGTTGCGCGCGGTGTCGGAGGCGGGCCGCACGCTCGCCACCGCCGGCATCGAACGCGTCGCCCATTCGATCGCGCAGGCCCACGAGATGCAGGCCGAGGTCGCGGTGATCCCCGGCTACCCGGTGACCGTGAACGACGACGGGTTCGCGAGCTTCGCGATCGGCGTCGGGCGCGACCTCGTGGGCAAGAGCCTGGTGCTCGACATGCCGACGCCGGCGATGGGTGCCGAGGATTTCTCGTACGTGTTGCAGCAGCGGCCGGGAGCTCTCGCCTTCCTCGGTGTGTGCCCGCCGGGGGAGCGGCCGAAGCGAGCGCACTCGTGCCACTCGAATCGCATGATCATCGACGAGAACGGCATGCAGACCGGCATCGCGATGCACGCAGCGGTCGCGCTGTCGTTCCTCGTCCGGTATGCGTCCGGCGGAGCCGAGGCCGCGGTCGACTAATCTGCACGCTTCCCGGGGCGGTTAGCTCAGACGGCTAGAGCGCATCCTTCACACGGATGAGGTCGGAGGTTCGAGTCCTCTACCGCCCACCGTAAAAGTCCTGGCCGGAGCGTTGCTTCGACTGGCGGGAATCTCGCTTTGGGCGCTGGGTACACACCTGGTACGCAAGCGGTACACGCGCCGTTCGATTTCGGCGTGGCCGGCATGGAGAAGGCGACTCCGGGGCGGCAAGACCGTCTACCTGGTGCGCTGGCGCGATCCGAACGGCGGCCAACGCTCCAAGCAGTTCGCGGCGAAGCGCGACGCACCATCTCACCGGGGTCACGAGCGATATTCAGACCGGTGCCTATGTCGATCCTCGGGTCGGCGGCGTGACGGTTGCCGAATGGTGGGACGAGTGGTGGCCCTCCAACGTGCACCTCGCCAAGAACTCGCGCGACCGTGACGGTCGTGCGTTCAAGAACCAGGTCAAGCCCGCCTTCGGAACATCAGCCGCAGTGTCTTTTGTTCGGGGGCTGTGCCTTTGGCGGGTATGAAGATTGCCTGGATTTCAGCAGGGCCGTCGAAGTTCCATGGAAACGTTGGTGATGCCACCTTTGAAAGGTGGCTCACCAGGCCGGATTTGCTCGCCGCGTCGAGCGCGTTGATCGGTTTGACGGCCTTGTAGGCGTGTGGTCTGCTTGAAAGCGCGTGGGGTCGCAGCGTTTTGTTCGGGGGCGACGGAGCGGTAGTCGATGGCGTTGACTCTTTGGAGTGCTGCTCGGGGGCGCAGTGACGGCGGCCCGGGCGTAGCTGCGTCGCAGGCGCGTCGTCGTCGCGGCAGGCGTTGGGTCCCCGCGGCAATGGTCGTGTTAACGACGGTTGGCTCAGCCATCGGAGTTGCGTCACCGGCGGGTACCGCGTCGCCAACATGGAAGATCGTGCCCACTCCGAACCCGGCCGGCTCGATTGATGCCAAGTTCGAGGCAGTGTCGTGTACGAGCCCGACGAACTGCTTCGCCGTCGGCGAATATGCGACCAGCACGAGCGGGAACCTGACCCTGGTGGAGCGATGGAACGGCACGAAATGGTCGATCGTTGCAAGCCCGAATCCCGTCAACTCAACCGACGACCGACTCTCTTCGGTGTCGTGCACGAGCACGACCAGTTGTTTTGCGGTCGGTCGTTACGGCTCGAACAGTTTGGGCGTTTTCAGAGGGCTGATCGAGCGATGGAACGGCGCGAAATGGTCGATCGTCCCGAGCCCCAATGAAGGAACCAGCGAGATGTATCTGTCCGGTGTGTCGTGCGCGACCGCGACGAGTTGCTTCGCCGTCGGCTACTACAACGGGTTTCCTGGTGGGGGCGTGTTCGAGCGGTGGGCGGGATCGCGTTGGTCGCTCACGGCTCCCATGCAGGTCGACCCGACCGGCGTGTCGTGCGCAGGCCCGACGTTCTGCATCGCGGTCGGCGCTCAAGGGCTGCTCTTCCCGTGGATCGACCGGTGGGATGGGTCGACCTGGTCAACGGTCACCGTCCCGAGCCTCACCGAGAGGTCTGGCGACCTGCTCGGGGTGTCTTGCTCCAGCGCGACGAACTGCATTGCCGTCGGCCAAACCGACCTGTCAGCGGGACACGCTCCCACGCTAACTGTGCGCTGGAACGGCAAGCGCTGGTCGGTCGTCGCTAGCCCGAACCCTGCGGAAAGCTTCCTGTTAGGGGTTTCGTGTACTAGCGCAGCCAGTTGTATCGCTACGGGCGGCTTTTTGGAGCGATGGAACGGCACGCGCTGGTCGATCCTCGCATATCCCGACGTTCCCCCCGGCACGAGCCCCTGGGCGTCGGGAGCCGTGTCGTGCACGAGCGCGACGTTCTGCATGACAGTCAGCTATCAGAACAGCGGAAGGCTGCTGACAACGCTCGCCGCACGGTATGCATAGAGCGACACCAGATGGGCGAGCTAAGGCTTCGTCTCCTACTCGTACTCTCGTTGCTCGTGTCAGACTGGATAAGGGTGTGACAGCGACTTTCGGGTCGGTGTCGGGGGGGCAATGGGAATCGAACGTAGGTATCGGCGATCTCGACCTACGGGTCGGATCCTGGCGACGATTGCCGTGTTGGTAGGTGGGGTCTTCAGCCCGAGTGTCAGCCTTGGCGCGAGCGCCGGAACATTGCCGGCGGTGGCGACGTCAAGTGCGACGCTGTATGTCGTCGAGACCACAGGCAAACTGCTGCCGATCGACACTGCCACGAACGCTGCGCGTTTCCCGATCGCCGACGTCTCCGGTGGGTCTCTTGCAATCGGTCCGGACGGCGGGAGCGCGTTTGTCGTCGACGGTTTCGGCTACCTCTTGCATCCCGTGTCGTTACCGCGCGGGCCGGTTGGTCAAGACATTTTCACCGGTGTCGCGTTCGATTCTGAATCGACCGGACCGGATGAAAGCGTCGCGATCGCGCCCGACGGCAAGACGGCCTACCTCGCGACGAAGGAGAACGGAACCCTCGTTCCGATCAGTCTCGCTTCGTATTCCGCGCTTCGACCAATCAAGATCGGAGGATGCCCGATTTCGGTTGCTATAACACCTGACGGTAGGACGGCGTACGTCGCTGACGATGACTCAGGCACGGTGATCCCGATCACGACTGCGACCAGCGCGCGCGGCGCCCCAATTCGTGTTGGTGTTGGTCCTCAGGCGATCGCGATTACGCCGGATGGGAAGACCGTGTACGTGGCCAACAGCTTCAGCAACACGGTAACGCCGATCAGTACGGTGACCAAGCAGCCCGGCGTGCCGATTCCGGTCGGTGCGGCACCGTTGGGTCTCGCCATCACGCCCGACGGCCACACCGTGTATGTGGCGAATTACAACGACGACACAGTGACTCCGATCGCAACCGCAACGAACACGCCCGGCACGCCGATTCCTGTCCCCGGTCCTGCCTTCGACATCACGGTCGCGCCGGACGGCAAGACCGCCTACGTCACCACGACAGTCCTGCAGACACAACCAACGCAAAAGCATTGCCTTGATGGACACACATTCCCCCAAGGCCTCGTCACGGCCGATACGGTGACTCCGATCACCACCGCGACAAACACTGCCGGGCTGCCTGTCTACACCGCCGCGAATAACGGACTGCCGTGCGAAGGGTGCCTCGGCCGGCTCGTGATCTCGCCAGATCAGGCACCCGTCGCGAAGTTGTCCGTGACGCCAGAGCCGGCGGGGTCCGCGACCCCGACACGTTTTGATGCGTCGAGATCGCTGGCACCGTCGAGTCCGATCGTCTCGTATCAATGGGATTTCGGTGACGGCCAGACCGTGACGACGACGGGTCCCGCCACGACTCATAGCTACGCCCGGGCGAACACTTACAAGGCGACGGTCACCGAGACCGACGCTGCGGGAACCTCCACGACGCAGGTGTTCACGGGGCACACGATGAGCCGAAACGGCAGCCCGTCGGCAGTCGCGGCAGGAAGCGTCGTGATCGTGAGCTGCACGAAGACGCAGACCTGCGCAGGCAGTGTCTCGGTACCGCAATCAGCGAACACGCCGGCGCAAACCGTCGGCTTCGCGGGCAAACCGACATCGTCCGTCGGGACCGTGCACCTCGCCGTTGCGCCCGCGTCCGTGGTGTGCCCGGCTGTCGACCAATCCGTCGCGCCGGTCTCCGAACTCACTGACACTGGCTTCAGTACCGCGGCACAACTTGCGATCACGACGACCCTGCACGGTACGGTCCGCGCCAGCAGCCATCACGTGTGTTACAGCTCGACGATCCCGTTTCGAAGTCAGACCAACCCGACCGTTCCGTCACCCGGAACCGCGTTACTCCTCGACTGCTCCAAGACCGCGAACGTTGCTCCGTGCGTTGTCTCGACGACGCAGGTCGGCCCTGACGTCATCGTACGCTTCGTTGTACCGGGAGGCGACCCACGTTTCTACGTCGTCGCGCCGAGACCACTCGGGTCGAAGATCCCGACAATTCCAAAGGGAATGCGCGGACTGCAATACAGCGCGCATTTCAGCACGGTTGGCGGAGTAGCGCCCGTGCAATGGAACCTTGCGTCAGGCAAGCTCCCGCCTGGACTCACACTCGACAAGAGATACGGCACCGTCACCGGCAAACCCACTACCAAGGGCCAGTTCATCTTCTCGGTGCAAGCCCGAGATGCCGAATCACCGCCTGAGACAGCGAGTCTTCCGTGCTCCATCTTCGTGACCTGAGAATCGCAGAAACGGCCGCGCAACACGCTGCCTCACCCCAACCGCGAATGCGAGGTTTCAGGACACCCAGTCGGCGTCGCGAACGGCCGGCGGGGTAGCGAGAACCGTACTGAGCTTCATGGAGTTCGGTGACGGCCTGGTTGTGCACGAGACGCAGTACTTCGCGGATCGGTTCGAGGCTCCGGCGGCGCGGGCGCGACTCGCTCAGCGGCTCGCCCTCCGAAGCTGATCTGTCGTTCTCGGTTCGACGGACCGTGGCACCCGGCCGTCTCGTAACGTCCGCCATCAGTGCGGGCGCGCATCCTTCACTGGTTCCGCGGGTCGTCGCCGGGGTCGAGGTATTCGAGACCAAGTCGCCCGATGGCCGTCACCTGGGTGACGTAAGCACCAGACTTCGCCCAGTGGAAATGAGGCGTGCCGCCCGGGAGCACGATGACGGCACCGGGTGGGTACGCCTGCAGTTGCTCGTCGTCGAAATAGGACCGATTTGAAGACGGCCTGGTCCGGCTGGTGTGTCTGCATCGTTGTCGGACCTCCCGACTCGGCAACGGATTGACTCAGCGCCGCCACAGCTCGACGGGTGATGGTCCCGGCACGCTTGCGAGTTGGATCCTCAGTCGGCGACGGGATCACGCTACGCCCGGTGTCCGGTCCTCGACTTTCGGGGCTCAGGAACTCGCATGAGCGCGACGCCGATCGCGGATTACGCGCTCCTTTCGGATCGACACAGCGCGGCACTCGTGAGTCGCGACGGATCTGTCGACTGGTTGTGCTTCCCTCGTTTCGACAGTCCTTCGATCTTCGGTCGCCTCCTCGGTGACGCGGCCGGGCACTGGGCGATCCGGGCCGCGGGCGCGACACAGGTGACGCGCCGATACCTGGATCGCACCATGGTGTTGGAGGCCACTTCCCGCACGCCGACGGGCGTGGTTGTCATTGTCGACGCGCTGGCCATGGGCGACGGCAACCGCGGCCATGAACTCGGCAAGGGTGCGCCGCATCTTCTGCTGCGGCGTGCGACGTGCACCGAAGGCGAGGTTGAGCTGCACCTGGAGTACGTCCCGCGCCCCGAGTACGGACTCTTGCATCCCCGTGTTGGATGCGGTCGACGGTGGGCTGATCGCGTCCGCGGGCGACGACGTACTGGTCATCTCCTCTCCCATGCTCCTGACCTTGGATCAGTCGTCGGTGTCGGGCCGACTCCAGCTCCACCACGGCGAGAGCGGGGGTTTCGCCCTTCACCACGCGACGCGGAGCGACGCGGGCACGGCCAGGATCTGGAACCGATCCGAGATCGGTGGTCGTTTGGACGACACGGTGTCGGCGTGGGAGTCGTGGTCGGAGCTCCACCAGGCGTACGTGGGTCCGTGGCAGGACATGGTGCACCACAGCGGACTGCCGGTCCGAAAAGGGGTGATGGTTCGACAAGGCTCGGGCGGCAGGTCACTATTGACGGCGTGCTGGTCATCGCGGCGGTGCTCGTAGTCGGGGCGTTCATCTGGGCGGCGGCGAACTCCAAGGGCACATAGCGCGTTTGCCGTCAGCCATCGGAAATGCGCGGGGCGCAGGGCATCGCTGACGCGAGACAGGTGCGCTGCGAACTTGACGGTGTCCAGAGAGGTCAGACAGCTTCGACGGCTACCGAAGAGCAGCCACGAACTGGTCGTGATGCTCGGCCCACCAGCGACGCCGCCGGTCGAACCGCTCGCCGCCTTCGGTCCGGTCCCACAGCGCCTTGGCGGTCGGGTCGCCGGCATCGACGCTGCGCCGGACGGCCGCCTCGATGCACGCGAAGGCAACATCCATCGTCGTGAGCAACTCGGCCCGGCCGTTCCGATCCAGTCCGTAGGCGTCAGCCACGAGCCGCAGCCGCGCTGGTAGGTCGGCTGGTCGGTAGCCGAGGCGCGCCCGGTCGACCTCTCCGTCCATCGGCACGCAGACCCGGGCCATCTGGGCGAGGTCGTAGACAGGCCGGCCGGGTGCAGCAAACTCGAAGTCGATGAACCCGACTGCGATGCCGTCGCATCCAGCGCACGGAGGAAGGCGTGAATGGATGCTGTGTGCCCGGTCGGCGGGCGAAGCACATGCTGACCGACCCGGACGACCTTGCCAACGTTCGCGATGCCACCGACCAGGGGCTGCGCTTCCATGTACCGACCTTACGGTCATCGAGTTCGGGAGAGCCCCTGTGGGGTTCGAGAGTGCGCGGATGTGCGAGCTGGCGGTCGGACTCCCGAGCCTGTCGCGCCCACCGCAAAAGGCCGGATAGCGACGGCCGTTATATGCATATATGCTGAGTTTTGTGTATTCGTGCGCATAGGCGGCCCAGATGCTTCCGATCCAGATGCACTCCCAGCACCGGTCGAGGTGGCCGACGAACCGCCCCGTGCGCGCGAGAAGCCTCATCGTTCGAGTTGGGCTTCTCGTCGCCATCGCTCTGCTGGGTATGGGTTGGTACCTCGAGAACCAGACCTCATCCCGTCCGGCCGATGCGATAGCACGGGCCGGGTGTTTCAAGGTCGACCCGATTCACCCTTACGAGACTCCGATCCCGGGTTTCGATCCGCGCACAGCTTCCGACAAGCAGCTTGCGGAAGTCGACTTCCCGCCTCGTCCGGGCCCCTCCGATCCTCACGGCTTGGCACAGTGGAACGGATATGTGGACTCCTACATGGCCGGCAAGGTGGTGCATTGCATTCCGGTCGACGTCCCCGTGCAGGACAGAACGTGGTACGACGGCCCGCCGGGGCAGTGAACGAGGGACGGTCGTCATCCGTGAGCGTCCCGCGTCAACCGCGCCGAGCCGGGGCCGCGCAGAACTCTTTGCCGTAGTCGGCTGGGAGGCGGGGCACTCCCAGCCGACTACTCGACTACGTCTTTCTTGGGATGCTTCCTTCGCGCGTCGGCGGCCGAGGGGGCGGGCGACTGGACACAGTGTGCGACCACGGAGGTTCCGGAACCATTGGTCGTTGTGACAGTTCGCAGAAAGTGCACGACCGAGCGCGCCAGGTGGATCGGGCGGTCAAGACGAATGCTCGGCGTCGTGCCACCGGCGTCGCTCCCGAATCGCTCACTCAGGAATCGGAGCGAGCCCGGCGCGCCCGTGGACGCCACAGTCGTGTGCCCGCCGAATCGGAACCGGCGGTAGGTCACGTCGACCCCTTCGCGTCGGTACTTCTCGACGAGCTTGTCGACGTCGGCAATGGCGGGATACTTGTCGTGCACGGCGTGGTACAGGTGCAACGGGGTCATGGGTGTGGCCTGGCCCAGCCGGAGCGCCTCGAAGACGGCCCGCATCCCTGGAATCTCGAACACGCTCGGGACCGTGAGAAAGTCGCTCAGCGGACGAACGGAAAGCTCGCGACGAGCTGCTCCATGTTCATCTCGGCCGCCGCCGCCACCATTGCCTGACCCTGCGGGGTGAGAACGGATTGCAGATCGACGTCCGGGAAGCCGCGGCTGGCACCGATGATGCTGCCGAACGGTATGCCGCTCAAGAAGTTGCCGTCGTCGTACATCTGAGGCGACGAGGTCATGTCAACGCCCGCGCCGCCCGCGGCGGCGCCCACGATGTTCAGCTCCGGCGCGTAAGCAAGTTGTAGTTCGACCGCGAAAAGTGTGGCGAGGGCTCCGCCCGAGTAACCCCAAAGACCGATCGGCGTGGCGGTGTCGAAGCCGGCGGCCGGGAAGCCGATCGCGGCCCGAATGCCGTCGAGCACGAAGCGGGCAACCAGTGGGAACGCGCAGAAGGCGTGCTGCGGCCCGTTGTAGTCCGTGGTGACGACCGCCCACCCTCGACGGAGGGCCAGGGCGATGAGCGGAAGTTCCAACTGATCGCCGCGTCTCAGTGTGTACGACGGATCGGCGGTCGCCCCGAGGGCATCGATCGCGCACTGATAGGAGAGCAGTGGCCTGCTCGGTCCGTTGAAACGTCGCCGGGGAATCATCACCGTGGCGACTCCCGAAACCGCAGCACCGGTCGCATCGGTCGAGCGAAACTTCACCTGCCGCGCATCAGTCTTGATCCCGAGGCGAAACCCTCGGATCTCAACGGAACGACTTTCGAGTACGTCGCCCGGACGGAATGCCTCGAGGTTCTCGGGCACCCGATAGAAGGGGTCGTCGGTCGGAAGTGTGACTCCGGGGAGCAGCCGAGACTTCAGTCGCTCGTAGAGGTGCTCGCCGTGGACCGCGCCCTTCGCGACCAGGCGCTTGCGCGGGCTCGTGATGTCGGTCCGGGGCGGCAGGACTGCGCGCTGCCTCATGGCCGGGGGAGCGCAGATCGTGACATCTTCGAGACAACTCCTCGTGTAGTCGCGCCGGCAGCGTACGGCGGACTCGCGCAGCCGGCCGCGAGAAATGTCACGATCATCAGAACCCCGACGACGCCGAGCCGGCGCGAACCCATCAGGTCTCTATGACCCGGGCGTCGGTTGCCGGTCCGTCAGTTGACGACAACCGTGACGCTGAACTCGCCCTTGCCGCCCGTGCAACGCAGCGCCTCTCCGCATGAGGTGCGAGAAGCATTTACTGTCGACCTTCCCTTTCCGTGGGCCGTGAAGGTCTCACTCGCCGTCCCGCATCCACCGCCGGGTACGCAGACATTCCTCGAGGGCGTCGTCACCTGCTTGCCGGCGAGCAGCACGGTGGGCGAGCCGCCGAGGATCGTCCAGTAGGTGCTGGCGAGGACGACCTTCAGCCGGTCACCAACGTGGAGGGTCACCGTCTTGCCCTTGTCGCGATCGGTCACCGTCTTCGTGACGGTCTTCGGACGTGGGTGGGTCGACGGCGTGACGGTACCCGCGGCCGAGGCGCAACCGGCGGCGAGCGTGAGGGCGAACGCGACGATGAGGCAGTGACGGAACGGTTTCATGATGGATCTGACGCCGGCCGGCCGGAAACGGTTCCCCACGCGCCGGCGTTCATGTCCGGCCCGCGTCGCTGCTACACGTCGAAGACGAGTGCGGGGGCGGTCATCGAAGTCGGCTGGCCGTGCGGTCGGATGGCGGTGCCGATGCAGAAGAACTCGGTCGCGTGTTCGCCCCAAACATGGTTCGAGATCTTCATGTCGACCCCGACGACACCGCGCGCCTGGCACGCGTCGGCCTCGGCCTGCATGCGGCCCAAGGCGAGCTCACGGGCGTCGTAGATCCCCTGCGTGAAGAGGTCCATTTCCTGGTTGCGACCAATCTGACCGAGCGACTTGAGGATGCTCTGGTGCGCAATGTGGTACACGCAAGTGCCCAACACCATCGACACGGGCACGTACCCGGCCTGGTGGAGCAGGTAGAACTCGCGTGCCGACAGATCCGAGGTGAATGGCCATCCCGACGGCGCGCGCAAGGTCTGGGGCGCCGCGGTGAATCGCACCGCCGTACCGGTAGCGGAGAACTCGAGCACTTCCTGACCCCACGCGTACATGTTCAACTCCAGGCGCACTCCCGTCACGCCGTCGGCGTTCAGCGCGTGGGCTTCTTGGAGCATGCGCGCGATCGCGTTCGTGCGAGCCTCGTACATCGCCTGGGTGAGCACCGTCAGTTCCTGGTTCTGGTTCCAACGGCCGACCTGGATGCCCACGTGGTAGATGCTCGTGCCGACGGTGACGCCGAGCGGCTCGAAGCCGGCCTGTTCGAGCACGACGAACTCGTCGACCGACAACGTCGACGTGAACGCCTTGTCGGCTCCGCCGCCGGCAGTGTCGGCGAGTCGAGCTCCGGCGGCCGGGGGTATCGAGATCGACTCGCTCATATGGGTCTCCTGGCGTTCAAGGGTTCTGCTGGATGACGGTGTCGATCTCGTTGGTGATGCGCTGCACCCACTCCGGCCACGGCACCGACTGCGGGGTCAAACCAACGCCGCCGACCGCGTCGCCGATCTCGGTGCGGACCTGGCCACCGCGCAGCGAGACCCGGTAGCTGTGGTCGCCCACGACGAAGAGCGCGCTCTCGAGTCGGCCGAAGCCCCACAGGCCGCGACGAGCGACTCGGACCGAGCCCACGCCGAGATGCCCACGCAAGGTGCGAACGAGGTCCTCGAGCGCACGGCGTTGATCGCCTGAATCCTGTTGAAGGCGCTGCAACGCCCCCCGGAAATCGGCGCCAGCATCTGCGGCCACGACGCACAATCTAACCCTGGTCATCAGCTCATGAAGGCCGCTCGCGAGAGCGCGGGGACTGGCCAGGTATCGCGCCTCAGTTGGTCTTGAGTGACGTGAGGAGCTGTTGGTACCGCTCCGAGATCAGCTCCCAGCGAAACGGCGTGTAGTCGCGTTCGGCGTTCGCGACCAGCTCGGCGCGCTTCTCGGGATGCTGATACAGATCGACGATCGCCTCGGCGAAGCTGTCGACGTTCGACGGTTCGCACAGCACGATCGACTCCGGCCGGAACATCGACCGTATCGCCGGCGTGTCGGAGGCGATCATCGGGCGCCGCATGAACGCGAACTCGTACGCCTTCGTGGGAAGCACGAGATCCATGAATCCGTCCGAACGGTACGGGATGATGCCGACGTCGCCGTGGGACACGACGGCGCCGAGCTCCTCCGACGGGCACGGGTCGGAGAACACCACGTGATCGTCGACCGCCAGTTCGTGCGCGAGTCGTTCGAGCGCGGGCATACCTTCGCCGACACCTTTGATGTCGAACTGCAAATAGGGAACGGTTGCCCGCGCCTTCGCAAAGGCGCGCATCGCGGTATCGAGGCCGTTCCGCTCGGCGACGGTTCCGTGATACATGAGGATCAGTGGGCGCGCCTCGCTCACCGGACCCATGAACGGGTCGGTTCGCTGGTCGGGTCGGAAGATGCTCGGGTCGGCGCTGTTGATGATGTTCGTCAGCTTGCTCGCGGGCACGCCCCGCTCGAGGAGGAGCTCTTCGAACGGCCAGCCGACCGTGATCACGTGATCGGCAAACGCGGTGGAGATCTGCTCCTGCCACGTCGCGACGCGCACAACCGGGGCGCGTAACCGTCCGTGCGCCTTCGCCGCCATCAACTCCGGCGAGGTGTCCTGAACCTCCAGCACGATCTTCGCGCCGAAGAGCTTCGGGACGATCGTCGAGAAGACCAGGAAGTCCGGCATGTTGTGCACGTGGATGACGTCGAACTTCTGTTTGAAGTGGAGGCGAGTCACCTTCGCGCCGGCCCGCACCGTGAACGTGAACCACTCCAACAGCGTGAGCGGGAGCGCGCGGCCGTATCCCCGCTTCATCGGGACGCGGTGGACGTGCACCCCGTCGCAGACCTCGTACTTCGCCTGGCCGGGCTCCATCAGGCAGATGACGTGAGACTCGTAGCCGGCCTTGGCCGCCGACTCTGCCGTTCGGCGAACCAGAGCGTCGAACGGGTAGTAGTCATGAGCAATTGCACAAACGCGAAGCGCTGACACGGATCTCACGAACTCCCCACGACTCGACTGCGCGCGAAAGCTAGGAGGCACCCGCGGAGACTGTCAAAGCAGGCTCGCAACGTGCGCGTTCCGGCTGATCGCTCGCCGACAACCTACCGGTACACGAGGCAGCCATCGTCGAGGTCGGCGGCCGGCAACGTGTCCTTCTCGGTCCAGTAGTCCTGCGTGTGTTGCCACTCGGGCTTGTCGAGTCGCTTCGGCAGGAGGTGCACGCTGCGCATGAGGTAGCCCGGGTTGAAGTTCTGCGGATCGATCCACGGCAGGATGGGCAGGTCGGCGTCTTCGGGTCGGAGCGCGGGGGTCACGGTCGAGACGCCCAACTCGTCCATGTGGTGGAGCAACCGGCAGACGAAGTCGGCGATCAGGTCGGCGCGGAGCGTCCAGCTCGCCCGGAAGTATCCGAAGACCCACACCAGGTTGGGCACGCCGGTGAACATCATCCC
>CAZLEC010000052.1:0-13056 GCA_964558245.1 uncultured Burkholderiales bacterium
CGATCGAGGCCTCCGGCGGTGGAGTCGTGCAGCGGATGCTCTCGACTCGCCCGGTCGTCTATCTCGGCAAGATCTCGTACGGGACGTATCTCTGGCACTGGATCGTGATCCTCGTCGCGACGAACGCGTTCCATCTGAGCTCGATCGCAACGGTGGGGATCGCGTGCCTCGTCGCGACTGCGCTGGCGTCCCTCAGCTTCAACATATTGGAGCAGCCGGTGCGAACATCGAGGCGCCTCGACCGACACCGCGGGATCGTGATCGCGACCGGTCTCACGGTGAGCGTCGTGTCGGCACTTGTTCTCATTCCCAAGATCGTGACTCCGGCCAACGCGACCGCGCCCGTCGTGCGGAACTCCACAACCGCACTGCTCACCCCAGTCCCGAGGAATCTCGTCTTCGAGACGGCACATCCAACCGCGACGTCGTGTTTGGACGAGCCCGCGAGCGCATGCACGGTGATCCACGGGACCGGCCGTCATCTCCTGTTGATAGGAGACAGCGCGGCGCAAATGATGGTCCCGCTCTTCACCACGATCGCCCAGCGCGAAAATCTCACGCTCTCCGTCAGCGTACAGCCCGGTTGCCCGTGGCAGCTTGACCTCTACACCCAGATCCGCCGCGATCAATGCAAACAGCGGAAACAGGATCTGTACCGGCGGGTGATCCCCGCGCTGAGACCTGACGTCACCGTCGTCATGAATCTGGAATACCCGACCTTTCGTCCGGATGGCAACGAAGCCGGCCCGTTCGCCATCGCCGCGGCAACGACCGCGTCACTCGCGGCGCTGGAAGTCGGCGGCCGCGATGTCATCACCATCGACCCGATCCCGGCCGCGAGCCGACACAACACTTCCTTTGATCCACTTGCCTGTCTCTCGAAAGCCAAGTGGCTGGAGGAATGTCGCTACAACGCGCCGACTGCTCCATTGCCACTCGAAGAGCTGTACCGACGGCTCGCGGGTCAGGACGACAAAGTGCATGTCCTGAACCTCAACGACCAAGTATGTCCCCTGTTACCGATCTGCGATCCCGTCGTCGACGGTCACATCGTCAAGCAGGACGCGTCGCACCTTACGATTGCGTTCTCTGAGTCGTTGGCCCCGGAGGTCGACCGCTACCTGAAGAGCGTCGGGCTCATCCCGCCGACGAGCGGCGGGAGCCGTCCGCACTGACTCCTCCTCCGCTCGGCTCGTGCTCGACCCTGCGGGGTGTGGCGATCCCGATCGACATGAAGTTTTCCGTTGGGTGTCGAGTACTCAGAGCCAGGCGCCACTCGGGACGACCTACCTCAAGGCCGACACGAGCGCCGGCTCGTGTGCACCCCGCAACGGCGGCCCGGCCGCCTGCGCGTTGGGCGCGCTTGCGAAAGGCGCTAGCGACGTCCGTTCTTCGGGTCGCATCCTTTTGTACGCGTCACGACCCGCCGATGCATACCGCGGAGAGACGACGGGCCGTGAACGCGAAGGATCGTCCCCCTTGGTCGATCGCTTCACCCTCGAAAGTACGCGCGCCGGCGTGGACTTTTCTACGCCACGTTCGAGGTGGTGCGCGACGCGGCGTTGTGACGTTCGGCGGCGCCCCGAAGAAGTCGACAGGTCGGCCGTTCGACACGTCCATGGAAACGGATCTCGCGCCGCACGGTCCCGCGCGTCGCCCGCGTGCATCGCGGACCTGGCAACGGCCTCACTGTTTCATCTGAGGTGGAATCGCACTGTTGAGGTTGAGGACGCCGCACATTCCGCGCTCGACGCGTGGTGTACGGTCGGTACAGGTCACGCGACCGAGCTCCAGACCCCGGCTTTCTCGCCCGCACGAAGGGTAAGAAGCAATGCCGGGGGTTTGTGGGGCAAGTGTCGAAGTCGATCTGTTCACTACCGCCGCGTTCGCCGCAGCGCTACGAACGGAGATCGACTGGGCCTACCGCCGGGCTGTGTTCATCGACTGTTCGGCCATCACGTTCATGGATAGCAGCGCCTTTCACGCGCTGATCTACGCCCACCGGTACGCCGCCGACCACGGTCATCGGCTCGTCCTTCGCAACCTGCGACCGAACTGCGCTCGGTTGATCCGACTCTGCGACTCCAACAACGAACTCACGATCGGCGCCGCGTCGGACTCGACCGCGGCGTCTCCAGTCGCGCCTGTCTCGTCGGACTCGAAACATCGACCGACGTTCAGGCTCGCCCAGCGTGAGGATGTTGCGAGTCCGCGTCTTACCCTCCTCGCCCCCACCCCCCAGGGAGCGTGACGCGGTACGGGCGCACCCGCAGCGCCCGTACCGCACGCCCTATTCCCAAGTCCTAAGAACCCACGGACGGCCGGAGACACATGCACGTCGCGCACCCTCCGCTCGATCACCGGCCCGTCGGCTGGTGGCGCACCGCTGATGGTCGGTGGTGCCTGCCGGCATCGCGCATGCCTCAGACGTTGCCAGTCAGCGCGAGATCCAAGATGAGATGGCTGCAGCTCGTAGTCCTGGTGCTCGGCATCGGTGGTTCTTGCCTCATGCTGTACGGCAACGCTCAGAACATCACCGGGAACGGCGGCGAGCGAGCGACAATCACCGGCACCGTGGTCGTCATCGTCGTTGGGATGCTCGTAGTCCTCTCCGCTGTCACCGGCGAGCGCCGGTCGCACCGTCAGCACACGGCGTTGCGGTCCAGGCCTGAAATGTGAACGGTCCCGCATCCGTCGCCGAGCGCGCGCGTGACCGGTTGTCGGACGGGACGCGTCACGACCTGCCGGGCTTAAGCCTCTCGGCAGGTCGTGAGGACAAAGGGACCGATCCCCCCGGGCCGGTCACTTCGCTAACGCGGACGATATGTCCGATGCCGCTGCGGGTTCTATGGCACGAATGAGGTGGGCCGAGCGCGGCACGGCCCACCGCATGCTGTCGCGAGACGCGCGGCGGGTCGTGCCAACGAAGCGGGGGGCCTTCGCGACGAAAAACCTACGACCGGCTGGCTGTCCCGTCGAGCCAACTGTCGGTCAAGAGCAGCGGCCTCGAAGCGACGTCATCGGGACAGAACGTACGCGATAACCCTTCGATTCGCCGGCTGAACACGGCACGACCCGCCGAAGGAACACCAACGACGGGCCGTGAGAGCGAAACACTTCACTATGTCCCGTTAACGAAGAATGTACGAGCGGACGTCGATGGGTTCTGCGGCACGATTGAGGTCGTGTGAAACGCGACGCGGCACGCTGCCCTGCTTCGGGGCGGGCCGTGGACAAGCGTCGGGAAGCGCCGCCCGTCTGGGTCAATTGCCTAGTAAGCGAACAAAGTGGATAAGTAGCGCGAAGAGATGGCCTGGACGCGTCACGACCCGCCGCCCCGCGGGTTACGGGATAGGCGGGCCGCGACATTGACAATGGACCCGCAGCGGGGGGTATTGGGGGGTCCGCAGCGGGTCGCGGTTCGAACGAGGGATTGGGGGCCATCGTTCGGCTCCGATTGTGCTTCGTTTGGCCGCGAACGTCCAGTCCGGCTCCGTGAAAGTCCGCGCGCTGTGAGCGCAGGCACTCGACCGCGTCGACGTTCAGGGGCTGGAACGCGTCACGGCCCGCCAACGCGCTGGCGGGAGCGCTGGGTCCAGACTCTGTGGTTGAGGATGCGAACTGGTACTCGATGCATCCGAAGGTGCGGTGTCAGCGACGACGGCAAGCTCGAGGCCGTCTTCGGTGCGCTCAGGACGACCGCAGTGCAATCTCGACAGTGCCGTGGAACTCGCAGCCGTCCTCCCTTCGCTGATTGCGCTGATGTTGACGGTCGCGACCGTTGTTTGGTCGTAGTAGATGTACTCGCCCACGATCTGGGGCGCCGCAGTGGCGACGATGCCGCCCGTCGAGGTGAGCGACTGGTTTCCCATGAACGTCGAGGTGCCATTGAAGTCGGTGGAGCTCAGGGTCGCGGGTGCACTGCCGTTGTTCCCGAACCCGAAGGACGCGGTGGTCATGGTGCAGCCGAAGCCGAGCCCGAGCGTGCTCGGCTGAAACGCGAAGCCAGGGGAGAACGCGTTGGTCGGTGGGAGATGGTCGTCGATCGGCTGCACGACAGAACTGCTACATGTCGTGGTGCCGTTCGGTTTCATCGAAGCGATAGCGGTGTCGTTCGGGCATGCGGTCGACGTCGCGTCCTGGAACTGGGACGAACTTTGACCGTCGAGCAGGTCCGCGTTCAGGTTCTTCACTTTGGTCGTCGAGTTCACGACCAGCGGCGGGTCGCTGCTCGGCACGTCGATCGACACGCCGCTGGCGGTCGACGACTTGTCGGAGTTCGTGACGTTCAGTACGGCGCTCGGCGTCGCGCCTTCGAGCTGCGAGCGGGCGTTGACCCGATTGCTCTCGCCGAGGTTGAAGACCTTCCCGACGCCCGTCCCTGCGACCGCAGCCGAGCCGACCAGTGTGATCATCGCGACCGCGGGCCGACGACCACACCCTTCACGAACGTCGCCTTCATCCCTGTGCCTCCTCGTCAACCGATTGCTCCACGCCCAAACGTGAGGGGGTCGCCGCGACGCGTCTCGCGTAGTGACGACGCGATTTGTCCTCAGGACGGACGTCGGGCGAGGAGCGACAGCACTATCGAGTCGGCTCCGACCCTGCCTCGCGAACGTGGTCGTGAGAAGCGGTTCGAATCTGCAGCGGCGCCCGTTTGCTCGTGCTGACCACTACGAACCGCACTCGTCAGAAACGCGCCCTCGGCAGGATTCGAACCTGCGCACACGCCTCCGGAGGGCGATGCTCTATCCCCTGAGCTACGAGGGCCGGCTCGGCCGTGGGCCGAACGCGGGGCGAGCGTAGCCCTTTGCCCGCGCGCGGGTCGCGAGGTTGCGAGCCGGCCGGGTCTCAGCGCGGTGCGGGCGGCTGGAAGAGCACGGCGCGCATCGTGAGCGTGCCGTCGGCCGAGGAGCCTCGCTTCGCGTTTCGCGCGGCGCGCCGGCCGCGCGGATGCAATGCCCGAGTGAGCGCGACGGGGTCGAGGTCTTGCATCCGACGCTCCGCGCGGCGTTCCTGCTGAAGCGAGGTCAACGTCGCGACTACACGCTCGAGCTCGGCGACGCGCGCTTCGAGGTCGGCCCGACTCGGTTGCTCGGGCGCCTGGGGAAGGGCCGCCGCGTCCCGATAGAATTGTGCTGCGGCCATGACGATTGAATCGACCCGAAGGTTGCGAGCCTGGAGTCGTTTCTGGCTGGGAGCCGTGGCCCTGGCGGTCGCGGCGCACCTCGTGGCCGCATGCAGCGGCTCGTCGAGCCGGTCGGGACCGCCCGCGCCCGGCGGGTCGGGGCGGGCGAGCGGACCGACCACCTCACCGACGGTGACGACCCCCAACCGGGGCACGACGCCGGGCCCGCCGCCCGCGCGGGCGGTGGCCGTCCCGCGTTCGATCGACGCGACCGGCCGCGTCGACGACACCAAGACGTTGCAAGCATTCATCGACAAAGTGCCGAACGGCCGGGTCATCCAGTTCCGGCATGGGGGCCGCTACCGCGTCGACGGCACGTTGTTCTTGAGGAATCGCCGCAGCCTCACCGTCGACGGTCAGGGTGCACTGGTGTTCGCGAAGACGCGCGGTGGCCCGAACCGCGCCGAGTGGTGGATCAAGAGCGGCTCGCAGATCACGTTCCGCAACTTGAGCGTTCGAGGTGCGAATCCGCGTGGGGGCGTGTCGAAGGGCGCCTACGTCCGCAAGCTGGAGACCCAGCACGGGTTCCGGTTCGAGGGCGTCAACGGCATCGAGCTCGACCACGTTCGCGTCACCGACGTGTACGGCGACTTCGTCTACCTCGGCCGCGACAAGAAGAAGCGGCCGTGCCGCAACGTGTGGATCCACGACTCGACCTTCCTCCGCAACGGCCGCCAGGGCATCGCAGTCACCTCGGCCACCAACGTGATCATCGAGCGCAACACGTTCAACGACACGCGCCGCTCGACGGTCGATCTCGAGCCCAACTCGCGGAGTTGGCGCGTCTCGAACGTGTTCGTGCTCCACAACACGGTGGGGAAGGGCCGGCTGCTGTTCGTCGCGTCGCACGGGCAAGGTCCGGTCGACAACGTCGTGATCTCCGGGAACCGGCTGCTCGGCCACCCGCTCACGATCGACGTGCTCCCGCCGGGCACCCAGCGCCGCTCGAACTGGGTCGTGACCGACAACGTCAGCAATACGACGGTGCGGACCCGGCCCATGCGCTTCGCGGGGATCGACGGGCTCGTGGTGAGCGGCAACACCCAACGCGTCACCGGCAAGCAACCCGGAGTCGTGTTCAACGGCGACTGCGGTGCGCGCGTCTCGAACAATCAGTTCGGGAGCGGCGTCGTCACCCAACACGGCGCGCGCTGCGCGGCGGCACTGACCGTACCGAAGCAACCGCTGATCCTCGGGCGCGGCGAAGCAACGACGACCACCACCGCGCCGCCGGTGACGGCGCCGCGCGGCTCCACCACGACGCGGCCGCAGCCGGGCGGCGCGCCGAGCGCGGGCGGCGGGAGCTCCTCGACCGGGTGGATCGCGGGGATCGCCGCCGCCGTCGTGCTGCTCGCCCTCGCGGCGCTCGCGCTCGGCCGGCGGCGCCGTCGGCCGAGCACCGACGACTCCGACTGAGCGACGAGGCGGCGCGCTACGGCGCGACGCTCACCACCAACGAGATCTTCGTGCCCTTGGCCACGAGCGCCGCGGTGGGCGGGCTCTCCGTGACGACGAAGCCGGCCGGAACGTTCGAGAGCGCGAGTGTCGAGACACTTGTCGCGAGCCCGGCGCGTTCCAGCGTCGCTTCCGCCGTGGCGCGGTCGAGACCGACGACGTCGGGAACCGACACGGTCGCGGCGCTCGCAGTCGGCCGCGTTGTGGCGGGCGCGCTCGGGACCGGTCCGGTCGCCGGGGTCGCGACGGTCGTGTCGGTCGCGGCCGGACCGGTCGGGGCGTGGTGCTCGTTGCTCCGGGCGAGCGCGACGCCGGAAGCCGCGAGCGCCAAGGCCGCGATCACGATCGTCGCCGGGCTCCGGTTCGAGCTCCGGCGCCGGGCTCGCGCACTCCGGCCGGGTTCGCCTTCCGGGTCGCGCCGGCGGGGCCGGGCGAGGAGCACCCCGGCGCTCAGCCCAACTGCCGCGCCCACGATCAATCCGCCCAGGAAACTCATCGGGGCGGTTCCGGTCGCATCATCGGGAGTCTGTCCGAGGCGGCGGCGTCGACAGCGGAAGCCCTGTCCGCTTAGAGTGGTATGGGGAGAACCGCCGGGTTCAGGGCTGCGGTGACCGAGCGAGGTCCCGACCTCGATCGTTTTCGCGCGGAGCGTTAGAATCCGCCGCGGGGCGATGTTGGGGTAGGGGGGTGGGATGCGCGTCATCGGACGGCTGCTGGTGGCGTTGGCGATTGCCCTCCCCGTCACGTCCGCAGTCGCGGCCGGCGTCGCGCACGGATCCACCGACCAGGGCAGCGGCCCGGCGGTGATCAAGTGCATGCACTGGAAAGACTCCATGAACATCACGCCGGGGATCAGCGACAACCCGGCCGACCAGATGGTGGCCGCGCACGGGAAGCTGTACGGCTGCAACAAGGCCGGAGGCGGCGCCCAGTTCTCCGCCACCCTCACGATGACGCAAGCCACGTGCTCGAACCTCGCGATGAGTGGCGTCGCACAGTTCGAATGGGCCGATGGCGGACACTCCACCGCCTTCCTCTCGTATCACCCGCAACCGATCGAACCGAAGAAGCAGTTCGTGAACGGCTCGATCACCTCGGGCGCGTTCCAAGGACTCATCGTCAGCGCGTGGGTGCGCTTCACGGAGGTCTTCAGCGGCAGCGGCGTGAACTGCAGCGCCGGGAACACGTTGCAACAGATCAAGTTCTCGAACACGCAGAGCTATCAGCTGCTGACACCGCAGATCTCCACCACCACCACGATCCCCACCGGCACGAGCACACCGAACACGACGCCGCAAACGGTGCCCGAGACGAACCCGGGAACGGTCCCCGTCACGAACGTCGGCAGCACGATCGGGACCCAGCCGTTGCCCGTGACCGTGATCATCCGCCGCCGCGGACCGATCATCATCGACCGCCGCTTCCCGACCGGGACGCTGGCCTTCACCGGGAGCAGCAGCTTCGCGGCGCTCGTCGCGGTCGAGGCCCTGCTCGTGGGCGGCGCGTTCATGTTGGTCGACCCGGAACGGACGAGCCGGCGCTCGTCGCGCATGGGGCGCCGGCGTCCGAAGTCGTTCCTGTCGGTGACGCTGCCGAAATAGCGATTACAGCCGGCCAGGGCAGCGCGATCGGCGCAGGCCGACCGCGGCTATCCGCCTATCCGCGCCAGAACTGCCACCAACGATTCTGCTGCTTGCGCAGGTCGTGGAGCGCCTGCAGCGTTGCGGTGTAACGCATCGCTTCGGCCCGCACGAGCGGCGGCACCGCGACGATGTCGCCCTGGGCCTGCGCGTGGTCGGGCGCGCCGTTGCGAGCGCCTTGTTGCATGCCGGCGGCGCTGCCGATCGCGGTGGTGAGCGCCTTGAGGGCGGTGTCGGCGCGGTCGAGCGCCTGGGCGCGCTCGTCGGCGAGGCTCCGCCAGCGCTCGGCCTCCGCGCGCAGCAACGCGATCTCGGCCGCGGCGACCGCTTCGGCGAGCTCGGCGCGGAGCCGGCCGAACCGGTCGGAGCGCACCAGCTCGAGCACGGTCGGGCCGCTGCCACCGCCTTCGGACTCGGAGTCGGCGTCGGCGTCGGCATCGGAATCAGATGACGGGATCCGGTTGAGCGTCGCGCGCGCCATGGTGGGCGCAAGGCCGGCGTCTTCGAGGTCGGAGACCGGAATCTTCCAGACCCCTTCGGTCTCGCCGGTGCGCGGCCGGAGCTTGTACGCGTTCGGGAACGCGTCGGTGTTCAGCTTGCGACGGATCGTTCGCGGGCTGATTCCGCACGCGGCCGCGGCCTCACGGATCGTGAGGTCTTGCCCGGCGGTGTGATCGATAGCGGCCATAATGTCTCTTTCCCCAGCCTATCGCTCACGCTCCGAGGTCGAAATAGCGCTGGGTCGTTTCTCCCGGTGTTTGATCGACCGGTTTGCCGTCACCGTGACCGATACGAGCGCCGGACCCGGGCCCCGGGCGACCCGATCGACCGCGACCAGGGCGGGGAGCACCGAAGTTTTTGCATCCGTCTCCTACGCTCCGCCCGGTGACGGCGCGCCACCCGCTCCAACCGAAGGACTGGCGGTCGGGGAGCCACGCCGAGCGATTCGACCGGGTGCGCCGCTACCTCGAGCACCGCACCGTGCTCGACGTCGGGGCCGGCTCCGGCATCGACCGGCCCGACTGGATGCACGCGCTGGTCGCGTCGGCCGCGACCGAGATCGTCGGCATCGAGCTCGACCCGAAGCTGGCCGCACGGGCACGTGAGCGCGGATTCGACGTGCGCACGGCCGACGCCCAGGCGTTCGACCTGGGTCGGTCGTTCGAGGTGGTGTGGGCAGGGGAGATCATCGAGCATCTCTCGTGCGCCGGCGGCTTTCTCGACGCGGCGCGGCGCCACCTCGAGCCCGGTGGCCGCCTCGTCGTCACGACGCCCAACGCCTTCGCGGTCTCCAATTTCGTGTACCGCATCGGCGGGCGCCCTCGGGTCAACAAGGGCCACACGTGCTGGTACGACGAGGTGACGCTCTCCCAGCTGCTGCGCCGCCACGGCTACGAGGTCGAAGAGGTGTCGTACCTCGCGCACCGGACTCCCGGCCGCGCGCGGGCCGTGCTCGCGGGCGCGGTGCGATCCCTGTTGCCGCGCCACCTCGCGGAGAACACCCTGCTCGTCGTGGCGAGCCCGACCTGACCCGACGGATCCGAGCAGATCGGGTCAGCGGCGCCCGCGCATGGGCGTGATCACGAGAGTGCGGCGGCGCTTCGACGGCGACGGCGCGCGGGGCTCACGCGGCCGGCGCGCGCGGTCGGTGCCGAGCAGCACCGCGGCGACGATCGCGAACGGGAGGAGCGCGAGGAAGAACAGCTCGGTCCAGCCGGTCGCGCCCAACGGGTGCTTCTTTACCGCCTTCTTCGCGGTGCCGGCCTTCTTCTTCTTGGCGGCTGCCGCGCGCCGCTTCTTGGCCGCGGCTGCCGCGCGTCGCTTCTTGGCCGCGGCTGCCGCGCGCCGCTTCTGGGCGGCGGTGAGCGGCTTCTTCTTCTTCGCCTTCTTCTTGGCGGGCTTCTTCTTCAGTGGTTTCTTCGCGGTCTTGACCGGCGTTTTGCCGAGCTTCTTGGCGACGAGGCCGGGATGCGCCCGGAAATAGCTCGCGAGGCGGGCCTTGCGCTGCGCGGCGGTGAGCGTCGCACGCTTGACGACTTTCCGCTTGCGCTTCTTCGCGACCCGGTCGCTCCGGGCGGCGGGTCTCGCCTGTACCTCGGAGCGGACGCCGCTGCGCGCGACGGCCGCGCCCGCCGGCGCGCCCATTTCGGGCGCGGCCACGCCGATCGCGAGCACGATGGCCGCGATGAGAAGACCGCGCGTTCGCACGAACCCCCGCTTGCGCATGTTGTTGCTCCCCGCCCCCCACCCCCGGTTGGCGACGGCACAGGATATGACCTCGCGCGGCGCCGCGTCGATGGGCGCGGCGTTCGCTACCCGGATTGCGCGGGTCGGGCGGGGCTGCCCACGACGGTAATTCCCTCGGCGACGTCGTCGACGACCACCGAGTTCGCGCCGATCCGCGCTCCGGCCCCGACCTTGACCGGGCCGATGACCTTCGCCCCGGTGCCGACGTGAACGCCGCGGCCGATCGCCGGGCCCTGGAAGTCGCCCGCGCGCAATCCGATCGTGACCCACGGGAAGATCACGACCCCGCGCTCCACCTCGACGAACCCGTCGATGACGACCTGCCCGTGCGCGATGTACACGCCCGGCTCCATCACCACCGGGTCACCGATGCACACCTGTGCCGTCATCATCGCCAGGCGGTGCGCGAGCCGCGGCAATATCGGGACGCCGAGGGCCTGCATCCGGGCCTTCGCGCGGTAGCACGCGTGCGCGAGGAACGCGTCGCTCACCCACATCAAACGCAGTGATTGCAACAGGGCGTCGGCCCGCCCGCGGAACTCCGACCGCTCGGCTCGATATGAGGCGGTGACGCTCGCGTCGGCGATCAGCGCGGCGAAGAAGTGCGGATGCTTGGCGCGGACGCCGGCAATGAGCGCCGCTCCGTTGACATCTTTACGCATCTGCACCAATGGTACATTGCGGCCAATGGACTCCCGCTCCGATGTGCCGGAACCCTCGGCGCGTTCGGCCTCGGATCGATCGATGCGGCCACTCGACTACTCGCGCTTGTACGAGTACCGGTTCAAGGACGTCGACCAGCACGCACGGCAGCTCGTATGGAACGAGATCGCGCAGTTCCTCTGGAACCGCATGGGCCGGCCCCGGCGCGTGCTCGATCCCGCGGGCGGGCGCGGTGAGTTCGTCAACGCAGTACCGGCCGACGAACGTTGGCTGATCGACCTCGTCGACTATCCGGAACGCCGGACGGACCCGAAGGTTCGCATCGTCATCGGCGACCTGCTCGAGATCGACCTGCCCGACGCGTACTTCGACGGTGTCTTCGCGTCGAACCTGCTCGAGCACTTCCATTCGCCCGAGGAGGTTGCCGCCTTCCTCGATCGGATGCGCGGGACCCTCGCGCCGGGCGGCGTGCTCGCGCTCATGGGGCCGAACTTCAAGTACTGCGCCCGCGACTACTTCGATTGTGCCGATCACCTGCTCGCGCTCACGCACGTCTCCGTGGAGGAGTTGCTCTTCGCGGCCGGTTACGAGGTGACCGAGGTCGTGCCGCGGTTCCTGCCGTTCTCGTTCCGCAGCCGGCTTCCCGCGTCGCCGGCGCTGACCCGGCTCTATCTGCGGATGCCCGCACTGTGGCCGCTCCAGGGCAAGCAGTTCCTGATCCTCGCGACCCCGAAATAGGCACGCCCGGGCCCGCGAGCGAGCCTTTCGGCCTGGTGAAACCACTGGTACGCTTGACGATCTCACCGAGCGTGAGAGCCGGGCGACGGGGGTTGCCGACCAGGATGTGTCGGTGGGACATGGGCAGGCGGTCATGAGCATGTCGTTTACTCGGGACGTAGTGATCGTGGGCGGCTGTGGCCACGTCGGGCTCCCGCTCGGGCTCGTCCTCGCCGATGCCGGCCTCTCGGTGACGCTGTTCGACGTCGACGCGAACGCGGTCGACCGGGTGCGGGCGGGCAAGATGCCGTTCGCCGAGCGCGACGCCGACGAGATGCTCGAGCGGCTCATCGCGACCGACCTGCTCGACGCGACCGTCGACCCGATGGTCGTGTCGGAGGCCGAGCACGTCGTGTGCGTCGTCGGGACACCGGTCGACGAGCACCTCAACCCCGACCCGAAGTTCGTGCGCCTGGCGATCGAAGGTCTCCTCGACCAGCTCCGCGACGGGCAGCACCTCATCCTGCGCAGCACCGTGTACCCGCGGGTCACCGCGATGGTCGAGAAGATGTTGCGCACGGCCAACCGCGACATCGACGTGTCGTTCTGCCCGGAGCGGATCGCCGAGGGCAAGGCGCTCGAAGAGCTCCGCACCCTCCCGCAGATCGTGTCGGCGCGCACGGAGCGCGCGGTGCAGCGCGCCGACGCGCTGTTCGCACAGATCGCGCCGTCGATCGTGCACCTCGAGGTGGAGGAGGCGGAGCTCGCGAAGCTCTTCGCCAACACCTGGCGCTACATCCAGTTCGCCGCTGCGAACCAGCTCTTCATGATCGCCAACGACTTCGGCCTCGACTTCGCCCGCATCCGCGCCGCGCTGAAGCAGGACTACCCGCGCCTCCAGGGCATGCCGGGGCCGGGTCTCGCCGCCGGTCCGTGCCTCTTGAAGGACACGATGCAGCTCGCCGCGTTCAACAACAACAACTTCACGCTCGGCCACGCCAGCATGATGATCAACGAGGGTTTGCCGCTCTACATGGTCGACCGGCTCGAGCACGAGTACGACCTCTCGGAGATGACGGTCGGCATCCTCGGCATGACCTTCAAGGCCGAGTCGGACGACACCCGTTCGAGCCTCAGCTACAAGCT
>CAZLEC010000053.1:0-12947 GCA_964558245.1 uncultured Burkholderiales bacterium
ATACATGTTCTTTCCCGACGTCGCCAAAGCGACCGCCGAGTTCGCGCGCGTGCTCGAGCCGGGCGGCCGCCTCTGCTCGTCGGTTTGGGTCGGGCCCGAGGAAAACCCGTGGACGACGATCGTCACGCAGGCGATCGCGACGGAGGCGGTGCTGGCGCCACCCGACCCCGACGGCCCGAATATGTTCCGGTGCGCGGCCCCGGGCTATGTCAGCGCCCTGTACGAGGCCGCAGGGCTGCACGACGTTGCCGAGTGGAACGTCGACGTCGAGCTCGTGACGCGATCGCCCGCGCAGTATTGGGAGATGATCAGCGAGCACGTCTCCCTCGCGGTTGCGGCGCTTCAGCAGGTCGACGAACCGGCGCGGGAGCGGATCGCGACAACCGTCATGGCCGAGGTCGGCACCTACGAAGACGACGGCAAGGTGAGGATTCCGGGCGTGGCCCGCTGCATCGTCGGCACGAAGTAGGGACGCCGGCCGCGCGCTACGCCGGATCCGGCTTGCCGTAGAAGATCACGGGCCACGGATCGGGGCGGGGGAGGATCGGCTCGGCCGGCTCACCTTCGGCTCGATTGCGCTCGCGCTCGACGCGTTCGGCTTCGACCCGGGTGCTCCACGCCGACATCACGGCCGCGCCGTGAGCACGCCACCGATCCTGGTTGATGATCCCGACCCATTGCTCGGGCAGTCCGAACGCGAGCTGGTGGATTTCCTGGTCGGTGAACGGTGCCCCGGCCCCCGCGAGGGGCGTGCTCGCGCGCGCACGCCGACCGAAGCGGCGGGAAAGGCCCCGGAAGGGACCGGATTCCTCCACGCTCCATCATCGGCGCGATCGCGACGCCGGCGGGGGCAATCTCGTGCGGCTACGCCCCGATGGCGTGGTAGCCGCCGTCGACGTGGAGGATCTCGCCGGTGGTGGCCGGGAACAGATCGGACAACAAGGCCACACAGGCGCTCGCGACCGGTGACGGGTCCTTCACGTCCCAACCGAGCGGCGCCCGGGTCGACCACGCGTCCTCGAACTGCTCGAAGCCCGGAATGCTGCGAGCCGCGACCGTGCGAACGGGCCCGGCGGCGACCAGGTTCACACGGATGCCCTCGGCGCCGAGGTCGCGCGCGAGATAGCGGGCAGTCGACTCGAGGGCCGCTTTCGCCACCCCCATCCAGTCGTACACCGGCCACGCCACGCGGCTGTTGTCGAAGTCGAGGCCGACGATGGTGCCGCCGCCGGTCATCAGCGGGCGGCACGCGACGGCGAGCGACTTCAGCGAGTAGGCCGAGATCTGGAGCGCGACGGCGACGTCTTCCCACGGCGCGCTCAGGAAGCCGCCACCGAGGCACGATTCGGGTGCGAAGCCGATCGCGTGCAGCACCCCGTCGAGCCGCCCGCCGACTCGCTCGGCCAACGCGTCGAGATCGGCCGGTGCGCTCACGTCGAGCTCGACCACCGGCGGCTCGCTCGGCAGGCGGCGCGCGGCGCGCTGGGTCAGGCTCATCGCACGGCCGAACGACGTGAGGATCACTTCTGCGCCCTCCTCCTGGGCGCGTCGGGCCACCGAGAACGCGATGGAGGCGTCGTTGAGCACGCCGGTCACCAGGATGCGCTTGTCGCTGAGCAGCATGGGTTCCTCGAGTTAGAGCGGAGTGTTGCCGTGGCGCCTCGCGGGCTGCCGGTCGCGCTTCGTGGCGAGCACCTCGAGCGCGTCGCACAACACTGCACGTGTCTGTTCCGGCGCGATGACCGCGTCGACGAGTCCGCGCTCGGCGGCGCGATACGGGTTGTCGAACTCGGTTTCGTACGCGTCGACGAGCTCGCGTTCGGCGGCCGTTCGCGCCGAGGGGTCCTCCGACCGCAGCCGCTTGCCGTGCAGGATCTGCACGGCCGGAGCGCCGCCCATCACGGCGATCCGTGCACCGGGCCACGCCACCGTGAGGTCGTTGCCGATCCCACGAGAGTCCATCACGATGTACGCGCCGCCGTACGCCTTGCGCATCACGACGCACAGCCGGGGGACAGTGGCCGCCGCGTACGCGTGCACGAGCTCGGCGCCGTGGCGAATCATGCCGCGCCACTCGAGGTCGCGTCCGGGTTCGAAACCCGGGGTGTCGACGAGCGTGACGATCGGCAGGTTGAACGCGTCGCACCAGGCGATGAACCGCGCCGCCTTGCGCGACGCCTCGATGTCGATGGTGCCCGCGCGGTGAACGGGTTGGTTGGCAACGACGCCGATCGGGCGCCCGTCGAGCGTCGCGAGCGCGATCACGAGGTTCGGTGCGTACCCTGCGCGCAACTCGAGCCGCGAGCCCGCGTCGACGAAGTCGTCGATCACGCAGCGAACGTCGTACGACGCGTTCGGCCGGTCGGGGATCGTCTCCGCCGCGATGCGACACGGCCGGTTCCGGTCGTCGGCGCACTCCCATCGGGTCGGGTCCGCGAGGTGATGGTCGGGAAGGTACGAGAGCAGCGCGACGAGCGCGTCTCGTGCGATGACTTCGTCGGGCACGACCAGCGCCGCGACTCCGGTGTGGCGGTCGTGTATGCCGCTCCCACCGAGCTCCGTGCGCGAGACCGCGACGCCGGTGAATTCGCCGATCGATTCCGGCCCGGTGACGAACGCGAACGCATCGTCGGTCATCACGACCTGATCGAAGCAGCCGAGCGCGAGCGCAGGACCCGACACGCACGCGCCGGTCACCGCCAACAGCGTGGGGACCACCCCCGACACCGAGACGAGCTCACGGGCGAGGCGGCCCCACGCGTGCAGCGCGGCGACGCCTTCGCCGAGCTCGGCGCCCGATGTGTCGAGCTCGCCCACGAGCGGCACCTGGAGCTGCCCTGCGAGCTGAACCGCCCGCTCTACCGTTGCTCCGCCGGCCGCGCCGATCGCGCCGTGGTGCTTGCCCCCGGCGATGCGAAACCACACCACGCGGCGCCCGTCGATCATGCGCAGCTCGGCCGTCGCCGCCGCGTCGGCTCCGGCGCGGATGGGTGCAGGCCCGGAGGTGGTGTCGACCGTCACAATGCCTTGAGCGGGGGGAGGGTGCGCACGTGTGCGCTTCAGGATCCGGGAGCGAAGATCAGCGTCGCGTTGTGGCCTCCGAAGCCGAACGAGTTCGAGAGCGCGGGTGCGGGCGCGACCGGGCGCGGCGCGCCCGAGACGACGTCGAGTTGGATCTCCTCACCCATGTGCTCGAGGTTGGCGGTCGGCGGGATCGACCCGTCGCGCATCGCGAGCATGCAGGCAACCGCCTCCGTGGCGCCGGCGGCCCCCACGAGGTGACCGGTGACGCCCTTGGTGGAAGTCACGGGCGGCGGCGACTCCCCGAACACCTTCCGGATGGCTTCCGCCTCTGCGGCGTCGTTGAGTGGAGTCGACGTACCGTGCGCGTTCACGTGACCGATCGCCGCAGACGTGAGGTCGGCGTCGTCGAGCGCGAGTTGCATGCAGGCGGCGGCGCCTTCACCGCCGGGCGACGGTGCGGTGATGTGGTACGCGTCGGCATTGCGGCCGTAACCCACCACCTCGCCGTAGATGCGCGCGCCGCGCGCAACCGCGCGATCCCACCGCTCGAGCAGGAGCGCCGAGGCGCCTTCACCCATCACGAAGCCGTCGCGCCCGGCGTCGAACGGACGCGACGCGTGCTCCGGGTCGTCGTTGCGACCGCTGAGCGCAGTCATCCGCGCGAAGGCGGAGATCGCGACCGGTGTCATGCACGACTCGCTGCCGCCGGTCATCACGACGTCGGAGACTTCGTCGCGGATCAATCGCATCGCCTCACCGATCGCGTGCGCGCTGGCGGCGCAGGCGGTGGAGATGCAGAGATTCGGGCCGGTCCAACCGAGCTGCATCGCGACCGTGCCGGCCGTGGCGTTCGTCATCATCATCGGGACCAGGAACGGGCTGACCCGCCCGGCGCCCTTCTCCCCGTAGATCGTGATCTGCTCTTCGAGGGTGATGAGGCCACCGATGCCGGTTCCGAGGATGACGGCGCAGCGTGCGGGATCGGCACCCGGGTCGCCGGCGTCGGCGAGCGCGTCGGCGGCCGCCGCGACGCCGAGCTGGGTGACACGGTCGACGCGCCGCGCCTCCTTCGCTCCGAGGTACGCCGTCGGGTCGAAGTCGAGCACCTCGCAACCGATGCGCACCGGGAGCGGCGACGGGTCGTAACGCTGGATCGTCGCCGCGGTGGAACGACCGCTCAGCAGTCGCGACCAGAACGTCTCGAGATCGGCGCCGGCGGGAGTCTTGACACCCAAGCCGGTGACCGCGACGCGGACCCGTCCGCGCGCGTCGGTGCTCTCAGGAGTCGGCACGTGCTACGACCCGACCTTGGCGAGCACCAGATCGAGCGCCTGACCAACTGTCGTGACGCCTTCGAGATCGTCTTCGGGGACTTCGATGTCGAACTGCTCTTCGAGGCCCATCACGAGCTCGACCAAGTCGAGGCTGTCGGCGTCGAGATCCTCCTTGAAGCGCGCGCTCTCGGTGACTCGAGCGGGCTCGACGCTCAAGACCTCGGCGGCAACATCTTGGATCTTCGACAGCGCATCGGCACGTTCCATGTGAGACTCCTCATTGTCGTTTACGTCGGTAAAGGTGATGAGTGGTGATCAGTGGCCCATACCCAGGCCACCGTCGACCGGCACGAGCGCGCCCGTCACGTAGCGGCCGCATCCGAGCACAAGAACGCGACGACAGCGGCGCACTCCTCCGGTGTGCCGAAGCGCCCCAACGGGACGGCGCTCTCGATCTGATCTTTCCACTCCGCGGGCATCTCGCCCGTCATGGCCGTCACGATAGGCCCGGGCGCGACCACGTTGCAGGTGATGCGGCGCGGCGCGAGCTCCCGGGCGATGCTGCGCGACAGGCCGAGCAGGCCGGCCTTGGCGGCCGCGTAGTTGGCCTGTCCGGCCTGGCCGCTCTGACCGGCAACGGACGCGACGTTGACGATCCGGCCGTAGCGCTCGCGCATCATGCCCGGCGTCGCCCGCCGGATGGTGTTGAAGGCGCCCGTGAGATTCGTGTCGATCACTGACTGCCACTGCTCGTCGGACATGCGCGCGACGAGACCGTCGCGCGTGATGCCGGCGTTGTTCACGAGGATCGTGACCTTGCCGAACGCCGCTTCGACCTCGCCGAACGCGGCGTCGACCGCGGCCGGGTCGGCGACGTCGGCCTGCACTGCGACTGCTTTGGCGCCTTCGGCCTCGATCGCGTGCTGCGTCTCGAGCGCCGCCTGGGCGTCGGAGCCGTAACAGAAACCGACCGGATGCCCGGCTCTCGCGAGCTCGACCGCGATCGCGCGACCGATGCCTCGCGACGCGCCGGTGACGAACGCGACGCGCTCGGAGGGTGGGCGCACCGACGAGTCGCGGTCGCTCACTTGTCGCCCCAACGGATCAGCGCGCTGCCCCACGTGAGGCCGGCGCCGACGCCCGCGCAGAGCACGAGGTCGCCGTCGCGTATCCGGCCTTCGTCTACGGCCTCGAAGAGTGCGAGCGGGATCGATGCCGACGACGTGTTGCCGTAGTGCTCGATGTTGGTGACCGTGCGCTCGGGCTCGAACCCGAGCCGCTTGGCCGCGGCCTCGATGATGCGGAGGTTCGCCTGGTGCGGCACGAACCAGGCGACGTCGCCGGTGTCGAGTCCCGCGGCCTCGAGCGTCGTGGTGCAGGTGTCGACGATCGCGCGCACTGCCCGCCGGAACACCTCCTGACCTTGCATCTTCATGTAGTGACCGCGCGCGGCGACCGTCTCGGCCGATGCCGGCAGTCGGCCGCCGCCGGCCGGGATCTCGATGAGCGCGGCGGCAGATCCGTCGCAACCCAGATCCCATCCGAGCAGGCCCGGGTCACCGGTTGAGCGGCTGAGCACGGCGGCCGCCGCGCCGTCGCCGAACAGAATCACCGTGCTGCGGTCTTCGGGATCGGTGATCCGGCTCAGCGTCTCGGCGCCGACGATGAGCACGTGCTCGTAACCGGCGCTCAGGAGCGACGCGCCGACCACCAACTCGTACACGAACCCGGCGCACGCCGCGCTGAGGTCGAACGACCCGCAACGCAGCCCGAGCGCGTCGCCGATGTGCGCGCCGGTGTGCGGCAGCAACGTGTCGGGCGACGCGGTGGCCACGACGAGGAGGTCGATGTCGGAAGGTGAGAGGCCGGCGCGCTTGATCGCGTCAGCCGCGGCCGCGGTTCCCAACGTCGACGACGTTTCGTCCGGCGCCGCGATGCGTCGCTCCCGGATCCCGGTGCGCTCGACGATCCACGCGTCGTTCGTGTCGACCGTGGCCTCGAGATCGGCGTTCGAACGGCGGGCGTCGGGTACCGCCGTTCCCCAGCCGGTCAGCGAGACCGCAAGGCTTCTCACGCGACGCGTAACCACGCGATCGGCTGGCCGGAGCGCAGGCGCTCGCCGGGATGCGCCAGCATGCCCATGAGGGTCCCACCGAAGGGGCTGAGCACCGGGCAGCTCGTGCCGGGGCCTTCGACCACTCCGATCTCGTCGCCGGCCCGGAGCTCGAGCCCTTCGGCGACGGCATGCGGGCGGAAGATGCCGACACCGGGCGCCACGATCATCCGCTCGGGCACGGTGAGGGTCTCGCCCGCCAACGGAGATCGGCGGTGCGGCTCGGGGAGGGGGGTCGGTTCGCCGGAGGGAGCGTTCACGATGCGAGTTCCTTCGCGAGGTTGTCGAGATCTGATGGGTCTGCACACGAGAAGACGGGAATGCCGGGCACGGTTCGCTTGGCGAGGCCGGCGATCATCGAGCCGTAACCGACCTCCACGAACGCGTCGGCGCCGAGGGCAGCAAGGGTTTCCATCGACGGTCGCCAGAGCACCGGAACGGTGACGTGCGCAGCCGAACGTTCGCGCCAGCTGTCGCCGTCCCAGGTGTCGTCGGCGAAGTACGCGGCGCCGTCTTGATTCGCGACGATCGCGGCCATCGGCGTGTCGAAGTGCACGTCGCGCAGTGCTTCGCTGATACCCGCGGCGGCCGACGCCATGAGCGGGGTGTGGAACGCGCCACCGACATTGAGTGCCGTGGCCCGCTTCACGCCGAGCTCCTTCGCTCGAGCGGTCGCGAGCTCGAGCCCTTCGGCGGTGCCGGCGATCACGATTTGCCCGGGTGCGTTGTCGTTTGCGATCCAAGCTGCTTCCGGAGCCGCGCCGCATGCTTCGGCGGCTTGTTCGACGGTCGCACCGAGCAGCGCCGCCATCCGGCCGGGGTGATCGTCGGCTGCGCGCTGGGTCAGCTCCGCGCGTCGCGCCGCGAACCGCACGCCGTCTTCGAGGTCGAGCGCCCCCGATGCGACGAGGGCCGAGACCTGGCCGAGCGAATGACCGGCGAACGCGACGACGTCGTCGACGAGCGGCCGCAGTGCTTCCCATGCGACGAGCGACGTGCACAAGACTGCAAGTTGCGCGTCGCGCGTACGCGCGAGCTGTTCGGCGGGAGCATCGAGCACGAGGTGGCGAAGGGGCTCGCCGAGCGCGCCTTCCGCCTGCTCCAACAATTTCCACGCTGGGTGGTCTTGCCAGCTCGCACCCATCCCGGGTGCCTGTGTTCCCTGACCGGGGAACACCATTGCAACGCGCACGCAGGAACCTCCGGGGGGTGAGCGGGCTTTCCCGTCTGACTACCTCTGGCGGCCAAGAGTTACACACGCGCGTGTCGGGATAGGAGCAGGCGCGTGAACGCCGGGTGACGCTGTGGGCCTGGATCGCGCGCCGGCCGGCGGGTCGTCCGCGACGCGCCGGTAGCTTCACGGAGCGTGACCGTCGTGGGCCGGTTCGATCCGGACCAAAGCGACTAGCCCCGACATACCGTTTCTTTTCGGCCGCGAGGGGGCTACACCAGTGACGTTCGTCGGGTGCCGGGCTGTCGGGGGGTGCGGATGAGCGTTTGGAGGTCGACCTCGCCGACGCGCGGGGCCGGGCTGGGCGCGGTCGCCGTCGCGATCGCGACCGCCGCCGCGTTCGGCGCGCCGGCGGGAGCGACACCCACGGTGCCCGACGCTCCGACGATCACCTCGGCGACCGCCGGGCAACAGAACGCGACGATCGGCTTCACGCGACCCGCGAACGACGGAGGCGCGCCAATCGTCGCGTTCCGGATCACGTGCACCTCGAGCAACGGCGGCGCGCGGGTGACCCAAGCCGGAGGCAAGTCGCCGATGACCGTGAACGGCCTCGCGGTCGGGAAGAAGTACACATGCCGCGTCGCCGCGGTCAACAAGATCGGCATCGGCGCTTCGTCGTTGCCGTCTTCGGTGGTCGTGCCGCTCGCGCCTCCCGGAAAGGGCTTGCCGGATCCGCCCACGCAGATACACGCGCGCGCCGAGATCGAAGCGGTGCGCGTGTCGTTCAAGGGCGTGTACATCAGTGGCGGCGCGCGCGTCACCGGCTACCTGGCCACGTGCACTTCGAACGACGGCGGCCGCCGCAACCGTCAACAGAACTCGATCAGCCCGGTCATCGTGAACCATCTCACCGCGGGCAAGACCTACACGTGTGAGGTTGCATCGAGGAACCCGGCCGGGTTCGGTGCCTTCTCCGCCGCTTCGAACGCGGTCACGACGCTCGCCGCGCACGCCGCTCCGGATCCACCGGCGAACGTCTCGGCGACGGCCGGGAAACGCAGCGTCACCGTCTCCTTCGCGAAGCCCGCGAACGACGGCGGCGAGACGATCACGAGCTACCACGTGACGTGCGCTTCGAGCGACGGGGGCGACAAAGGCTCGGAGAACGGGGCGCATTCGCCGATCTCGGTGGCCAGCCTCTCGACCGGCAAGACCTACCGGTGCAGCGTGTCCGCGAAGAACCGTCTGGGTTTCGGTCCGTTCTCGGCACCGTCGAACGCAGTCGTCACGCGCTGAGCCGAGGGAGCGTCGCTAGCCTCCCGAGGCGTGAACGATGACTCCGCCGCGCTCGTCGCGCTCCTCCCGCATCGACCGCCGTTCCGCTTCGTCGACGCGGTCGACGCGCACGAGCCGGGTACCTCCGTGCAGGCGCGCTACCGCGTGCGCGGCGACGAAGACTTCCTCGCCGGACACTTCCCGGGGAATCCGGTGTTCCCGGGGGTCTTGCAACTCGAAGCGCTCGCGCAGGCCGGTGCGATCGCGCTGCTCAGCGACGAGCGCTACGCGGGTTCGTTGCCGCTCTTCGGTGGAGTGGAAGAGGCGAGGTTCCGGCGGATGGTGAAGCCGGGCGACGAGATGACCTTGGCGGTCGAGCTCGAGCGCCTCAGCCGGCGCGGCGGATGGGGCCGGGGTGTCGCATCGGTCGCCGGCGAGGAGTGCTGCCGCGCGCGCCTGTTCTTCGTGATCGCGCCGGCCGGCGCCTGAGCGTCAGCGACGGCGGCGCGACCGGTGCTCGGCGCTGAGCCGCCGGAGCTCGGCCAGATCGCTCGGGCTGTACGGCGCGGGGTGATCTGCGGTCGGCGGAGGGATCGTCGGCTGGTCGGGATCCTCGCCGAGCAAGAGCTTCGTGGCGACGTCGCGCGGGAGGGGTGGTTCGGCCCGGACCCGCCTCCACGGGGCGATCGCGATCATCAGCAGGGCGACGACCGAAGCGCCGACGATCAGCCCCACGACGAACTGCAACACGCTTCGGACTGTACCGAATGGCAACATGGCGGTGCGCACGGGTTTCGGGCCCGGATCGCATCACTCGCCCGAGTGGTGGAATGGCAGACACGACGGACTCAAAATCCGTTGCTCGCAAGGGCGTGAGGGTTCAAATCCCTCCTCGGGCACCACCTCTGATCAGGACTTTGGTTTCTTTTTTCCCGCCCGAGCGAGTAGAAATAACGTGCACGGGGTAGGGGTTGGCGCACGGGGCGGCGCGTCTGAAGCGATATTCGTGGGCGGCTACGGGGGGGTAAACGCTCATGACGGGGAAGCGGAGCTCGACGAGTCGTCATCACAGCGGGTGGAAACCGTGGGCGTGCGGGGTGGCGATCGCGATCGCGTGCCCGATCCTGGTCGGCGCGCCGGCCGGAGCGGCGAAGCCGCCGCCGACGCGGCCGGGTGTGCCGAGCATCGTCTCGGTCAAGGCGGCGCCGCACGGGGCGATCGTCACCTACGCGAGGCCGGTGCACGACGGCGGGGCCCCGGTGCGGAGCGCACAAGTCACGTGTGTCTCGAGCAATGGTGGCGTCAAAGCGACCCAGAACGGGCCGAGGTCGCCGATCGCGGTGCACGGCATGTCGGTCGGCAAGAGCTACACGTGCCGGGTGACCGCCCGGAACCGGATCGGCGTGAGCGATGCTTCGGCTCCTTCGGGCGTCGTCGTTCCGATCGAGAACCCGACGGCCGCAGTGCCCGGCGCACCGACGATCACGTACGTGCACGCCGGGCCGCAGAGCATCGCCGTCGGCTACTCGCCGCCGGCCGACAAGGGCGGCTCGCTGATCACGACCTACCGCGCCAAGTGCAGCTCCAGCAACGGTGGAAACCGGGGCGCCAAAGAGCACTTCGTGAAGTCGCCGATCGTGATGGACCAGCTCACGGCGGGCAAGACCTACACGTGCATAGTGCAGGCGAGGAACAGCGGTGGGTTCGGAGCGGAGTCGGCGCGATCGAAGCCGATCGTGACGCTCGGCCTCCCGCAGATCACGTCGGCGACCGGCGGCGTGCGGAGCGTCACCGTCGCGTTCAAGCACGCGGCTGTCGGCCCGCCGCTCGTCATCAGCTACGAGGTCACGTGCACCTCGAGCAACGGCGGCGTTTCGGGTACCCAGAGCGCCGACACGTCGCCGATTCGTGTCCGCAACCTGTCGGCGGCAAAGACCTACACATGCCGCGTGCAGGTGCGAAACGGTGCCGGGGTCAGCAGTTTCTCGAAGGCTTCGAAACCGGTGACTTCGACGGGTTCGTAGAACCGGCTCATTTCGTACGCGCCGCGCGCGCCGCTGCCTGCGTCATTTCCGCACTGCGCTTGAACTAGCGTTTTCGCGGCCGCGTAAGCAGGTTGGATACGTCGCGCGTCCCGTGGGGGAATGTCTTGCGAACATGGAGGAGCTTGATCTTCGTCGCAGCTGCGGTGTTGATCGTCGCGGTCGGGGTGCCGGTGGCCGCCGGCGTTCCCCACGGCAGCTCGAAGGGTCACGCGAAGTCAGGTTCGCAGTCCCGCACGACGACGCCGAAGACCTCGAAGGTCTCGGTGTCGAGCCGGATCGCGCCGCGCGCGGGTGGCTACTTCAAGACGCTCCCACCTGGCGCGGCCCTGCCGACCGGCGCCGAGTGCGCGGCGCGGGTGCGCCGTTCCGACTGGGAGCCGCGTCCGGGCAACCGGACCGCGAACGACAAGATCGTCCCGCAACCGGTCGCGCTCCCCGACAATCCTGCGTTCGACGAAACCTGGCAGCGGAAGTACAAGACGCGAATCGACGGTGACTTCTCGGGCACGACCGACGAGATCATCCAGTGGGCGTCGTGCAAGTGGGGGATCAGCGACGACCTCACGCGAGCCCGCGCGGTGCAGGAGTCATCGTGGCAGCAGTCGAAGGTCGGCGACTACGAAGCCAGAACCAACGGCCATTGCGCCAAGGACTTCTCGAGCGGCTCCGCGGTCTGTCCGACCTCGTTCGGGATCCTGCAGTCGAAGTGGTATTTCCGGCCCGGCGTGTATCCCGACACCAGGCTGAGCACCGCGTTCAACATCGATTCCGTGCTCGCGGAGACCCGCGGTTGCCTCGATGGGCTCGAGTGGTTCGGCCCGCAGTCGAGGGGTGATGTGTGGGGCTGCGTGGGGCTCTGGTTCTCCGGCGAATGGGACCAGAACGACGCGTCGTACATCGCGCACGTGCGCGCGATCTACTCCGAGAAGCCCTGGCTCTCCTGGAAGGGCTGATCAGGGCGTGACGTAGAACGTCGCGGCCGTGACGAACGCGAGCAACACGAGCAGCGCGGCCGACATCGCGAGCGCGAGCCCGAACCACGGGCTGCGGCGCAGCTTCACGCCAAGCACCATCGAGAGCGGGAACGCCGCGAGGAACGTCCGCGGGCGGAAGCCGACACGAGTCGAGATGAACGCGAAGAAACCCATCCCGACCGCGAACAGGATCAGCTCCACCGGGGGACGCCACCGTATGAGCGCGACGACGACGCCGACGAACAGCACGAAGCCGGCCAGCGTCACGATGTGGTTCCAGTCGGGTGCACCGCCGCGGTTCGCGGCGCGCACGATGGCGCGAATGTCGGCGACCTCGGTGCCCACGAACGTCGTGCCCTGGTGCCAACCGTTTCGCTCGGCGTGGAAGAACGCGAGCGCGTCGCCGGTGTGCGCCCAGAAGTAGATCTGGACGGCGACGAAGCCGCCGGCCGAGATCACGATCGCCAACAGCGCACGCCACTCGTTGCGCGTGCGGATCGCGACGTAGGCCGCGCCCGCCGCTGCGAGCACGAGCGCGAGTCCGTCGGGACGGGTCGCGGCCGCGCACGCGCCGATGATCCCGGCCGTCACCCAGCGGCGCCGGACCAGCGCCCAGCAGGTGCCCACCGCGAACACCACGAACACGGCTTCGGTGTATGCCATCGACAACACGAAGCTGCCGGGCGAGAACGCGAAGAGCAGCGTCGCGCGGTCGGCGGAGTCCACGTCGGAGAGCTCGCGGGTCAGGAACCACACCCCGCAGGTGCCGATCAGGCCGAACACGAACACGACGATCCCGCTCGCGGTGTAGGCGTGGATGCCGAAGAGGTGCTCGACCCACCGGATGAGCAGCGGGTATCCGGGGAAGAACGCGAGGACGCTCTTCACGGGAGGGACGTAGTTGGGGTAGCCGAGGTTCGCGATGTGGAAGTAGAAGCCGCCATCCCACTTCGAGGCCGCGTTGTGGAACGAGAGCTTGGGGTGGGCCGCCGCCGCGGCCACGAACGCCAGCACGACCAGCACGCGTGACGCGACGAAGAACACGACCGGACGCCAGAGCATCTTCGG
>CAZLEC010000054.1:0-12938 GCA_964558245.1 uncultured Burkholderiales bacterium
ACTACCTCGACTCGGGCATGGCCGGCGAGCCGACGAACGACGCGCCCGGTGCCTTCGCCGGCGCCGACATCGACGAGGCCGCAGCCCGTCTGGCCCGCATCCTCGACGACGAGAGCGCCGACGTGTTGACGATCTACGACGAGAACGGCAACTACGGGCACCCGGATCACATTCAGGTGCACCGTGTCGGCGTGCGGGCCGCGGAGTTGGCGGGCACCAAGCGGGTGTACGAGGCGACTGCGAATCGCGATCACCTCCTGCGCCTCATGCAGCAGATGCCGCAGGATCCCGATGCGCCCGATTCGCCGGCCGACCTCGAGACCCTCGGCGTGACCGAGGACCAGATCACCACGACGGTCGACGTGCGCGACTTCGTCGATCGCAAACGCGACGCGATGATCGCGCACGCGAGTCAGATCCCCGAAGACTCGTTCTTCTTGCAGTTGCCACTCGAGGCGTTCCGCGAAGCGTTCGGGTGGGAGTGGTTCATCCGCCGCGACGGCCCCCCCGACCAGCGCGAGACCAACCTCTTCGACGACCTCTAGGGACCCGGGTACTAGTACGGGCGGACGCGAGTGACGGTGCTCGAGAAGGCGTTCGTGACCCAGAGATCGGTGCCGTCGAAGGCGATCGCCTCGGAGAACGAGTTCATCGGCAGCGCGCGAGTGCGGATCGCGGTCGCGGTTTGCGGGTCGATCTTCGTGAGCGCACTCTCGTCGGCGTCCGCGACCCACACGAACCTGCCGTCGAAGGCGACGCCGTAGGGGCCGGCGCCGGGCGGGAGCGCGATCGTCGAGGTGATCGTCGCCGCGACGGGATCGATCTTCGCGATCGCGTCGGAGTCGTGGTTCGCGACCCAGATGCTCTGGCGGTCGTAGACGACGCCGTAGGGACCCGACCCGGACGGCAGCGCCACGGTCGCGTTGACCGCGGTCGAGAGCAGGTCGATCCGCGACACGGTGTTGGCGTCGTGGTTGGTCACCCAGATGTCGGCGCCGTCGAACGCAACGCCCCACGGACCCGAGCCGGCGGGCAGGTTCACCACGGCGTTGACGACGTCTCTCCCGACGTCGACCCGCGACACGGTGTCGGTGGTGTTGTTCGACACCCACAGGTTCACGCCGTCGAATGCGAGACCGATCGGGCCGGAGCCGGCGGGGAGCGCAACCGTGCCGGTGACCGCCTCCGTCGCCGGGTTGATCCTCGACAACGTGCTGCTCGTGTTGTTCGCGACCCAGATGTTGGTGCCGTCGAATGCCACGCCGACCGGGCCGGAGTTCGGCGGCAGGCTCACGCTCGCGAGGATGTTCATGTTCGACGCGTCGATCTTCGTGACCGTGCTGGCATTGAAGTTCGCGACCCAGATGTCGTTGCCGTCGTAGGCGACACCGTCGGGGCCCGAGTTGAAGGGCAGCGACTGGGTCGCCGACCGCGCCAGGTCCCAACGCAGCGTCGCGATCAACTGGTCGGGCGTCTCCAGACCGATCGAAGGTCCGGGCGGGCCCGGCTGGCCGTTGAGGCCCGGGTCGCCGACGTTGCCCTGCGGGCCCTCGGCGCCGGTTGGCCCGGTGACGCCGGTCACGCCCTGCGGGCCGGGGATCGGCGCGGGCACCGTCACGAGTGGAGCGGCGGCGCCCTTCAGCCCGGGCTTGCCGGGCGCGCCCTTGGCCCCGGAGGTTCCGTTACGCCCCGGGGCGCCGGGTTGGCCCCGATCGACCAGGAGCGCCCAAACCGATGCGTCGGTCGGCGAGACGTTGGTGTTCTCGGCGAGCGCGAGGTAGGCCGAGCCGTTGAAGCGGACGAGGTCGTTCGCCGAGTACCCGACGGTCGCCTTCCATTCGCCTCGCCACGACATGTTCCGCTGCCACTGCAGCAGGGCCTCGTTGAGGTGGCAGCGGGCGCCGTGCTGGTAGTCGATGAAGCGGAGCTGGCCCTTCGACGACCCGCTCGTCGGGTAGCACGCGGTGATGGTGCTCGGGGTGGGATGGAACGGGAAGGCGGCCCACGCGACGGTCACGCCGACGGCCGAACCGGCGACGAGCCCGATCACGAGAAACCCTGGCCACCCCAGCCGCCTCAACACCTCGGCCCCCCGCTAGCGCTCGAGATCGTCCCGCCCGGACGGGAATGATACGGCCTAAATGGGGCGTACGGCGAGTAGTGGGACGGTCTTGGCCGGATCTATACACGCCGTCAAACCGGGCCGACCGGCCCGCCGCTGACCAGGCGCCGGCCCCACCGCTGGCGGCGGAGCGGCGAACGGGGCGAACGGTCGGAGGACCACGGCGCGTTCGGCGCCATCACCAGCGTGCACAACGCGAGCAGGACGCGGTCGTAGTTGACGCGCCAGCCCGCGAAGTCGCGCCAGGCCCGGTCGCGGTCGGGACGCACGGGCAGCCCCTCACCGGCGAGGCGCTCGTAGATCTCGATGAACTCCTCGCGGGCGATGCTGATCGGATCGTCGGGCGCGGGATCGGCGTCGTGATCGAAGCCGAAGAAGTCGGCGATCTCGCGTAGCGCGAAGAACCCCGACCGGATGCACAGCCCGGGCTCCGGCGAGAACGGGATGTTGAGGACCGCCAACCGGAGCGCGGCGGCGTCGAGCACGGTTCCGGCGGCGGTGATCCACGACCGGTTCGGGTTCGGCGACCGGAAGAACGCGAGCGCACCGAGCGACGTGTGCGTCTCGGAGAGCTCCGAGAACCACTGCATCCACTCGTTCCAGACCGGATCGAGATTGTTCAGGTACCCGGCTCGGTGCGAGAGCTCCAACATCCTCCACGCGGTCGGCGGCGTCCCGGCGCGCACGGAGAGCTGCGTGACCATGACCTCGCGGCGCGAGAACGACCCGTAGATCGTGGGCAGGTAGGCGATCAACACGGCCAGCAGGGCCAGCCCGATTGCCGCCTCGGTGAAGGCGATCAACGCCGACCCGAGCCCGCTCGGCCGGTCGAAGCCGAGCGTGAAGAGCGAAGAACCGCTGGTGAGCAACGCGTCGCGCCAACCGTGCGGCTGGAACGCCTCGAAGAAGCAGGCGAACGCGCCGTAGATCACGACGAGGGCGACGGCGGGGAACGCGAGCAATGCGAGCGGCGCGTACAGCGCCATCACGCGATCGCGTGCCTCGTACGGCCGTCCGGGCCGGGCGAAGAGCAACAGCGATCTGCGTACGGCGCGGAACACGAGGTGCGTGAACAGCACGCCTGCCCCGCGCGGCAGCACGAACGTGCGCAACGCGGCGTCGAGCACGACCAGCACCGCGATGACCCCGACACACACGAGTGCGACGTTCCCGACGACGGGCATCGTGGGGCCTAGTACTCGTCGGCGCGCGGGGCGCGGCGCGTCTGCTTGCGCTCACCCTGGCGGCGCTTCTGCTCGACCCGCGCCCGCTTCGCCGAACGCGACGGCCGGGTCGCGACGCGAGGAGGGTCGATGTGGAGCGCGGCCGCGAGCCGCCCCTGCAGCCGCTCGAGCGCGAGCTCCCGGTTCTGGAGCTGGGACCGCCGCTCCGACGCGACGATGCGCACCCGGGGCCCGAGCCGTTCGATCAGGCGGGCCCGCTGGCGCGGCCCGAGCGAGCCCGAAGCCTCGACGTCGAACCGGAGCTCGACCCGAGTGTTCGACGTGTTGGCGTGCTGGCCGCCGGGACCGCCCGAGCCGCTGAAGCTCCATTCGAGCTCGTCGGGCGCGATCACGCAGGTGCGAGTGACCCGCAGAGGCTGGCCGAACACGGCGGCAGCCTACGTGCCGCCCTGCCGGCGTCCGTCCCGCATTCCCGAACAAATATCATTGATTGACTATTCGGTAAAGAGTATTCTGCCACGCATGGCTCGCTCCGCCCGCTCCAATCCCCTCGCCCTCGCCGTGCTCGCCTGCCTCTACGAGCGGCCGATGCACCCCTACGAAGTGGCGCAGACGCTCCGCAGCCGCGCCAAGCACGAGAGCATCCGCCTCAACTACGGCTCGCTCTACGGCGTCGTCGAGCTGCTCGAGAAGCGCGGCTTCGTCTCCGCCCGGGAAACCGTGCGCGAGGGCCGCCGGCCCGAGCGGACCATCTACGAGATCACCGAGACCGGCAAGCGAGAGCTCCACGACTGGCTGTCGGAGCTCGTCGCGACGCCGGTCAAGGAGTACCTGCAGTTCGAAGCCGCGCTGTCGCTGCTCCCGGTGCTGCCGCCCGATCTCGCGGTCGAGACGTTGAAGGACCGCATGACCGCGCTCGATCTCCGGCTCGCGCAGATGCGCGGCGCGCTCGCCGCCGCGCAGACCGCCGGGCTCCCGCGCCTGTTCGAGATCGAGTCGGAGTACGTCGAGGCGTTGCTCCGCACCGAGCTCGAGTTCGTCGGCCGGCTCGTGAAGGACATCGAGTCGGGCGAGCTCGAAGGCATCGACATGTGGCGGAGCTGGTTCGAGGGCGACGTCGAGATGACGTGGCACCCGCCCGGCGAGGGCACGACCTGAAACCGTTTGCGAAGGAGATCGGAATGTCGACGTTCATCGAGGCGCACGGCCTCACCAAGCACTACAAGCGCGTGCGGGCCCTCGACGGGTTCGACCTCGTCGCCGAGCAGGGCCACGTGGTGGCGCTGCTCGGACCCAACGGCGCCGGGAAGACCACGTTCGTTCGCGCGGTCGCCACACTCACGCGGCCCGACTCGGGGACGTTGCGGGTCGCCGGCGTCGACGCGATCGCCTCCCCCGCCAAGGTGCGCCGCGTCATCGGGCTCGCGGGTCAATACGCGGCGGTGGAGCCGGCCATGACCGGTCGCGAGAACCTCGAAATGGTCGGGCGGTTGTTCGGGCTGTCCCGCGGCGAGGCCAAGACGGCGAGCACGCGAGTGCTCCGTGAGTTCGCGCTCGACGACTCGGCCGACCGGCCGGTCAAGACGTATTCCGGCGGCATGCGGCGCCGGCTCGACCTCGGAGCGAGCATGGTCGGCTCCCCGCGCCTGTTGCTGCTCGACGAGCCGACCACCGGACTCGATCCGCGCAGTCGCATCGAGTTGTGGGAAGCCATCCGCGCGCTCGTGCAGCACGGCACCGACGTGCTGCTCACGACGCAGTACCTCGACGAGGCCGATCAGCTCGCGACCGACATCGTGATCATCGACCACGGCCGCGTCGTCGCCGCCGGAACGCCCACTGACCTGAAAGCCAAGGCCGGACGCGACGTCGTGGAGTTGCACGTGCACGATCCCGCCGACCTCCAGCCGGCCGGACGCGCCCTCGCGACGCTCGGCGCCGACGCCCCGCGGCTCGACGCGGCCACGCGTCGGGTGTCGGTCACGGTCGAGAACGGGACCGACCGCCTCATCGATGCCGTCCGCGCGCTCGACGAGACCGCGATCGCCGTCGACGACATCGCCGTGCGGCGCCCCACCCTCGACGAGGTCTTCCTCACATTGACGGGAAAGGAGTCGGCATGACCGCCACCTACGTGATCGCCCGCCGGGCGTTCCTCAAGTTCATGCGCACACCGCAGCTGGTCGTGGTCGGCACGATCCAGGGCGCGATGTTCCTGCTGATCTTCCGATACGTGTTCGGCGGCGCGATCAACGGCGGCGGGCTGCACTACGTCGACTTCCTCGTGCCGGGCTTCATCGTCACGACGGTCCTGTTCATCGGATCGGGAGCGTCGGCAGGAGTCGCCGAAGATGTCGAGCACGGCTTCGTCGACCGGCTGCGGTCGCTCCCGATCCCGAAGTTCGCCGCGGTCGGAGGCCGCGCCCTCGCCGACACGGCAACCCTCGTGTGGGGGCTCGGCATCACCTCGGCGATCGGGTTTGCGGTCGGGTTCCGCGTCGGTACCGACCTGTGGTCGGCGCTGGGCGCGTTCGGGTTGTGCGTGCTCTACGGATTCGGCTTCGCGTTCGTGTTCATCTGCATCGGGCTCTTCGCCGGGAACGCGCAAGCCGCGCAGGGCATGTCGCTGCTCGTGTTCCCGTTCACGTTCGTGTCGAGCGCGTACGTGCCGGTCGCGACGATGCCCTCGTGGATGCGTGGCGTCGCGCGCAACCAGCCGATCACGATCATGACGAACGCGGCCCGAGCACTCACACAGGGACACGCCGTGACGGCCGGACTCGGCCACACGACGGGCTACTTCGTCGTGCTCTCGTTGCTGTGGACCGCCGGCCTGATCGTCGTGTTCGCACCACTCGCGGTGATGCGCCACGCCCGGGTCAACGCGTGAGCGGCTTGTAGTGGATCCGATGAGGTTGATCGGCATCGGTGCCGAGGCGCTTGTGCCGATCGACCTCGTAGTCGGAGAAGTTGCCCTCGAACCAGCGCACTTCGCTGTCACCCTCGAAGGCGAGCACGTGGGTGGCGATGCGATCGAGGAACCAACGATCGTGGGAGATCACGACCGCGCAGCCGGGAAACTCGAGCAACGCCTCCTCGAGCGCGCGCAGCGTGTCGATGTCGAGGTCGTTGGTGGGCTCGTCGAGCAGGAGCACGTTGGCGCCCATCAGCAGCGCCTTCGCCAGGTGCAGCCGATTGCGCTCACCGCCGGAGAGGTCTCCCACCCGCTTCTGCTGGTCGGAGCCCTTGAAGTTGAAGCCGGCGACGTACGCCCGGCCGTGCACCTCGCGGTCGCCGACCTTGAGGTGGTCGACACCGCCGGTGATCTCCTCGTAGACGGTCTTGTCCGCGTCGAGCGACTCGCGTGACTGATCGACGTACGCGAACTGCACGGTGGGCCCGACCACGAGTGAACCGCCGTCGGCGGGCTCCTGACCGACCAACATCCGGAACAACGTGGTCTTGCCGGCGCCGTTCGCGCCGATCACGCCCACGATGCCGCCGCGCGGGAGCATGAACGACAGGTCGTCGATGAGCAGCCGCTCGCCGTAGGCCTTGTTCAGGTGCTCGGCCTCGACCACCTGGTCGCCCAGCCTCGGGCCGGGCGGGATCGAGATCTGGAGCTTCGCGTCGCGACGCTCCGCCGATTCCGCCTCGGCGACGAGCTGGTCGAAGGCGTTGATGCGGGCCTTGCCCTTGGCCTGGCGGGCGCGGGGCGCCAAACGGATCCATTCGAGCTCTCGCGCCAACGTGCGGCGGCGGGTCTCGTCGACCTTCTCCTCTTGAGCCAGCCGCTCGTCCTTCTGCTCGAGCCAGCTCGAGTAGTTGCCCTCCCACGGGATGCCGTAACCGCGGTCGAGCTCGAGGATCCAACCCGCCACGTTGTCGAGGAAGTACCGATCGTGGGTGACCGCGACGACGGTGCCGTGGTACTCGTGCAGGTGCCGTTCGAGCCACGCGACCGACTCGGCGTCGAGGTGGTTGGTGGGCTCGTCGAGGAGCAGGAGGTCGGGCTTCGAGAGCAGCAGCCGGCACAGCGCGACCCGCCTCCGCTCACCGCCCGAGAGCTTCGAGACGTCGGCGTCGGCCGGTGGAAGTCGCAGCGCGTCCATCGCGATCTCGAGCTGCCGGTCGAGGTCCCAGCCGTTCACGGCGTCGATCTGGTCCTGGAGCTCCGATTGCTCCGAGAGGAGCTTGTCGAAGTCGGCGTCGGGCTCGCCCATGGCGTTGCAGACCTCTTCGAACCGGTCGAGGAGGCCCTTGGTGTGCGCGACGCCGTCGGTGACGTTGCCGAGCACGTCCTTGGCCGGGTCGAGCTGCGGTTCCTGCGCCAGGTAGCCGACGCTGAAGCCCGGTGTGACCCGGACCTCGCCGCTGTAGCCGTCGTCCTCACCGGCCAGGATGCGCAAAAGCGTCGATTTCCCGGAGCCGTTGAGCCCGAGCACGCCGATCTTGGCGCCCGGGTACATCGAGATGTTTATCCCCCGCAGCACTTCCTTGTCGGGGGGATGAACACGCCTGAGGTCACGCATCGTGACGATGAACTGATGGGCCATAATCCTCCGACGTTACCGGCCCCGAGGAAGATTCATGTCACAGGTCTACGAGATCGCCGACGAGTACGTGCTCGCGTACGCGGCGCTCGATCCGATCGCCGCAACCGACGCGGGAATCGCAGGTCACGAGCACGAGCTCACTGATTACTCGCCCGCGGGGGCGGAGGCACGTGACCGCCTCGATCGCGACACCCTCGCCGCGCTCGAGCGCGCGCCGCGCAACGACGACCGCGACCGCATCGCGGCCGACGTGATGAGCGAGCGGCTCCAACTCGCGATCGCGCTGCACGACGCCGGCGAAGAGCTCCGCGCGATCCGCATCATCGGTAGTCCCGTGCAGGAGGTCCGGAGCTGCTTCGACCTCATGGCGTACGACACCGAGCACGATTGGGAGATCGCAGCGCAACGTCTTGCTCGTGTGCCCGAATCGATCGCGAGCTTGGAGTCGGCGCTGCGCGAAGGCATCGCCCGCGGCCTCGTCTCGGCGCGACGCCAGGCCATCGGCTGCGCGCAACAAGCTGCGACGTGGGGCGGAGAGTCGGACACCACCCCGTTCTTCACGGCCCTCGTGGCCGGCCACGACGGCGACGCGACACTCCACGCCGAGCTCGAGCGCGCGGCGGCGACGGCCACCGAGGCGTACGCGTCGCTCGCGCGCTTTCTCCGCGACGACTACGCGCCCGAGGCCAACCCTCGCGATCCCGTGGGACGGGAGCGATACGCGCTCTTCGCCCGTTCGTTCAACGGAATCGAGTTGGATCTCGACGAGACCTACGCGTGGGGCTGGGAGGAGCTCTACCGGATCGAGGAGCGGATGCGCGAAGTCGCCGCGCGCATCCTGCCCGGCGAGACGGTCGTCGCGGTCGGCGACCACCTCGACCACGACGCGAGCCGCATGATCGAAGGCGTCGACGCGTTCCGGAGCTGGAACCAGGACCTGATCGACCAGACGATCGCCGAGCTCGACGGCACGCACTTCGACATCGCCGCACCGCTGCGCAAGTGCGAAGCGATGATCGCGCCGCCGGGCGGCGCAGCCGCGATGTATTACACCGGCCCGAGTGAAGACTTCAGCCGGCCCGGCCGCACCTGGTACCCGACCCAGGGCCGAACGACGTTCCCACTGTGGCGCGAGGTGAGCACCTGCTACCACGAGGGCGTTCCCGGCCATCACCTGCAGGTCGCGCAGGTCAAGTACCTCTCCGAGCAGCTCTCGCACTACCAGCGGGCGTTCGGGTTCCTCTCGGGCCACGGCGAGGGTTGGGCCCTGTACGCCGAGCGGCTCATGGGCGAGCTCGGCTACCTCGAGGACCCCGCGTACGAGCTGGGCATGCTCGGCGCGCAGGCGATGCGCGCGGTGCGGGTGATCGTCGACATCGGCATGCACCTCGAGCTGGCCATCCCGAAGTCGGAGCGCTACCACCCCGGCGAGACGTGGACGGGCGAGCTCGCGCTGCCGTTCGTGATCGAGCGCAGCTGCGAACCGGAGCACTTCATGCGCAGCGAGGTCGACCGCTACCTGGGCTGGCCCGGCCAGGCGATCAGCTACAAGGTCGGCGAGCGGGTGTGGCTCGAGGCCCGCGCCGACGCGCAGCGCCGCCATGGCGCCGACTTCGATCTCAAGAAGTTCCACAGCTTCGCGCTCGACCTCGGCGGGATGGGCCTCGGTCCCCTGCGCGACGAGCTCGCCCGCTTCTAGTCTCCCGATATGCCTGACACAACTGCGCTCGACGGATTTACCGAGACCGCGTTCACGTTCGAAGGTGTGACCCGGCCGGTGTACCGCGGGGGCAGCGGGCCCGGCATCATCGTCGTGCACGAAGTACCCGGGATCACGCCGCTCGTGGCCGACTTCGGCCGGCGGGTGATCGACGCCGGTTTCACCGTCGCGATGCCGTCGCTGTTCGGTGAGCCCGGCAAGCCGATGGGCATGCCCTACATCCTCAACTCGATCACCCGGGCGTGCATCTCGCGCGAGTTCGCGACGTGGGCGCTCAACAAGACCTCGCCGATCATCGAATGGCTGCGCGCGCTGGCGCGTGACCTCCACGAGCAGGCCGGCGGGCCGGGTGTCGGTGCGGTCGGCATGTGCCTGACCGGTGGGTTCGCGCTGGCGATGGCGGTCGACGACGACATGCTCGCGCCGGTGCTGAGCCAGCCGTCGTTGCCGTTGCCGCTCGGCAAGGCCCGATCGAACGGGCTCGGCATCTCCGACGCCGACCTCGCGCGCGTGAAGGATCGCGTCGAGCACCAGAACCTGTGCCTGCTCGGGCTGCGCTTCTCCGAAGACCGGGCCGTGCCGGACGCGCGTTGGGCGCGGTACAAGACCGAGTTCGGCGACAACTTCATCGCGGTCGAGATCGACTCCTCCCCCGGCAACCCGCACGGCATCGAGAAGAGCGCGCACTCGGTGCTCACCGAGCACCTGGTCGACCAGCCGGGCCACCCGACCAAGGACGCGCTCGACCGCGTGCTCGGGTTCTTCCGTGACCGCCTGACGGCCTGATCGTCCGGTGCGTTTCGTCGTCTACGGCGCAGGAGCGATCGGCGGTGTCGTCGGCGCGCGGCTCGTCCAAGCCGGCTACGACGTCGCGCTCATCGCGCGGGGCGCTCACTACGAAGCGATCCGCGACCGCGGCTTGCGCATCCAATCCCCCGACGACGATGCGACCCTCGAGATCCCGGTTGCCAACCACCCGTCGCAACTCGATCTCGGTACCGACGACGTCGTGATCCTGGCCATGAAGTCGCAGGACACGATCGGCGCGTGCGAGGCCCTCGACGCCTGCGCGCCGCCCGGCATCGCGGTCGCGTGCTTCCAGAACGGCGTGGAGAACGAGCGCGTCGTGCTCCGCCACTTCACGAACACGTACGCGGTGTGCGTGATGAGCCCGACGTCGCACATCGAGCCCGGCGTCGTCATCGCCCAGTCGGCGCCCGTGAGCGGCCTGCTCGACATCGGGCGCTACCCCACCGGTGTCGACGATCGCACGCACCTGATCGCCGACGCGTTGAACGCGTCGAGCTTCCACTCGATCCCGCGCCCCGACGTGATGCGCTGGAAGTACACCAAGCTCCTCATGAACCTCGCGAACTCGATCGAGGCGAGCGTCACGCCCGACCCGCGGGTCAAGGAGCTCGCGGCGATTGTTCGCAGCGAGGGCGAAGCGTGCCTAGGTGCGGCGGGGATCGACTTCGCCTCGCGTGACGAGGACAAGGAGCGGCGCGCCGATCGCATGCATGTTCGCCCCGTGAACGGCGAATACCGCGGCGGCGGCTCTTCGTGGCAGAGCCTGGCGCGCGGAACGCACTCGATCGAGACCGACTACCTCAACGGCGAGATCGTGCTGCTCGGCGCCCTGCACGGCGTCGACACGCCGGCGAACGCGCTCATGCAACGCGTCGCGAAGGAGCAGGCCCGCATCGGCGCGCCGCCCCAATCGGTGCCGGTCGAGACACTCCTCGCCCAGCTCGGCGCCTAAGTCGCGTCCCTCTCGTCCCACAGCCGACCGCGCTCCACCAGCCGATCGGCGTAGTGCTCGATGCGCTGCTCGAGCACGTCGGAGTCGCCGCCGGCCTCCGAGGCGAGATCGCGCGTCGCCAACACGCGCGCCCGTGTTCGAACCGTCGCCTCCAAGCTGGTGCGGGGCACGAACGCGTACACCAGGTCGCAGTCGAGCGCGTCGGCCGCGCGCCGCAGCGAGCCGAGCTGGACACGATCGGTGACCTCGGATCGCTCGAGTTGCGAGACCGCGGATTGGCTCTGACGCATCCGGGCGGCGAGCTGCCGGGTCGTCATACCGAGCGACTCCCGTATCTCACGGATCCAGCCGCCATCAGGGCGCTCGAAAAGGCCGCGGAACGAGCCGGCCGCGAACATCGCATCGAGCCGACGTCGGGCGCGGGCAGGTTTATTTTGAAGAATTATGAGCTACAGCTTATCAAAGCGAAAATCTAAGACCCGCGCAGACAGGTCTCGCCCGACCTTGGTCGGACAATCCTCGAAGCGGCGGACTTCGCAACGCGCTACGTGCAGGCGAAGCAGCCGGACACCGTGCGAATACGGAACGCGCCATCGGCTGCGATCGCTGCGGTGAGCCGGCGTTCGAGCTCGTCGAGCACCGCGCCGAGCTGCCCGACGTTGTCGGCGACGAACATGCTCATGCTGCGCGCGTAATCGAGCGCGGGCGGTACCTCCGTGAGCGCGAGCTCGCTCGCGAACGCGTGCGCCTCCACCGACGAGAACGCGGTCGCGAGCTCCTGCGCGCCGCTCTCCATCGTGAAGTTGATGTGCGACCGAGCCGGGAGCCGTTCGATTCCGGTCGCGGTCGCCGCGCACTCCACGAGCAAGTCGTCGAGCTCTTCGAAGTGGGTCTCGGAGTTGGTCACCACCAGCGCGACACCACCCGGGCGCAGGACGCGTCGCAACTCGCGTATCGCGACTGCGCGATCGGGCACGTGATACAGCATGTGCATCGCGAGCGTCACGTCGAAGGTGTCGTCGGCGAACGGGATCGCCTGCACGTCGCTCATCAGCAGTGGTCCGTCGCCCGCCGCGGGCCGCGCACTGCGGAGCATCCCCTGGGAGAAGTCGCCGGCGCACACCAGCCCCCGGTGACGGCGTGCCCGCAGCACCCCGAGGTAGAGCCCGTTGCCGCACCCGATGTCGAGGATCGTCTCGTCACCGCGCAACCTCGCGAGATCGAGCGAGCCGTTCCAGATGTCGGAGATCGGGCGTTGGAACGCGTAGATCGACTGCCGCGCGACGAGGTTGCCGGAGTCGGCGTACTGCTGCTCGGTGAGGGCCCGCCGGTCGGTCGAGGGGTCGGCGCTCACGGTCGCCTCGCGCTCAGGTGAGTTGCTCTTCGAGCTTCTTGAGCGCGTCGTCCTCGGAGAGGTTGAGCGCGAAGCTCAGCTCCGACACGAGCACGCTGCGCGCCTTCACGAGCATCGCCTTCTCGCCGGCCGACAAGCCCTTGCTCGCCTCACGCAGCGCGAGGTTTCGTACGACCTCGGCGACCTGGTACACGTCGCCGCTCTTCAACTTCTCCTGGTGGTTCTTGAACCGCCGGCTCC
>CAZLEC010000055.1:0-12924 GCA_964558245.1 uncultured Burkholderiales bacterium
CGTCGGGTTCCGGCTCGTCCTGGCGATACCGATCCTGATCCTGCTCGGCACGATCAACGGTGGCGCGGCGCCGAGGCCCGGAACCGCCGCGTTCACGGCCGCGGGCGCCGGCGGCATCCTCGTCGTCGGTCCCGCGTTGATGATCGTGTTCCGCCAGAAGTACCCACGCTGGTGGTTCGACTGGAACGTCGCGCTCTGGCGCTTCCAGAACCGGGTCGGCGTGTACATGCTCTTGCTTCGCGACGAGTATCCGGCGACCGACGACGACCAGGCCGTGCACCTCGAGGTCACCTACCCCGACGTTGCCACCGACCTCAATCGTTGGCTGCCGCTCGTGAAGTGGTTCCTCGCCATCCCGCACGTCGTCGTGCTCTTCTTCGTCAACGTGGCGGCGTTCTTCGTGGTGCTGTTCGCGTGGTTCTCGATCCTGTTCACCGGGGCGTTCCCGCCCGGAGCGGCCGACTTCGTGGTCGGCGTGATGCGCTGGAACAACCGCGTCGTCGGCTACGCGCTGACCCTGGTCACCGACGAGTATCCGCCGTTCCGCCTCGCGGCCTGAGCGGGTGGTGCGAAACGCGGCGCGGAAGGGACGCCCGGGAGGACTTCCGACCCTGTTCCGGCGACCGGGATCTGCGTACCGTCGAAGGTGCAAGCAGGAGGACCGACATGAGTCAACACGAGAACGGTCTCGCCGAGCCGAGCCTGATCAGCCGGCCGTTGCTGCACTGCCCCGAGTGCCATTCGACGCGGCTCGAACCGGTGGTCGAGGCGGTCGTGCAGGAAGTGCACTTCCGGTGCCGCGATTGCGGGCGCTGCTGGAACACCGCGTTCGGAAGCGTGGCCCGGGTTGCACCGCCGACCTGTTTCGGCTGCCCGGAGCGCAACCGCTGCGAACAGGTGTACGCGGCCGATCATCGCGAAGACGCGGTGCACACGGCCTGACACCGGCGACGGCCGAGCGGCGCGCCGGTCAGCCCTGATTTGCCTTGTAGAGCCGGTCGGCTTCGTCGACGTAGTACTCGTCGAGACTCGTCGGCATCCGCACGTCGAAGCCGAGCACACGGCGCAGCACGGGCGAGAGTGTCGCGACGCGCTCGGGCGGCACCATGCGGGGGAAGTCGAAGTGCTGCCGCATGTACGACCGGCAGTAGTTCACGGTCAAGGCGTGCCGCGGTCGGCTCGTGCGGTTCATGCCGCCGGAGTGCCAGATGCGGGCGTTGAAGATCACGGCGCTGCCCGCGGTCGGGAACACCATCTCCGCATCGCGGTCGTACTCCTCGGGCGTCGGCGCGTCGATTCGCTCGAACGAGCCCGGCAGGAAACGGGTGGCGCCGTTCTCCTCGGTGAAGTCGGTCAGCGCGATCATCACGCCGACATTCGTCGGGTACGACGGAATCACACGTTGACAGTCGACGTGCATGCGGCTCGAGTAGTTGGTCCCGCCGGGCGGCATGCTCGAGCTGATGCACGCGTACATGATGCACGTCGGTCCGAGCACGGATTCGACGTGCGGCAGGATGTTCGGGTGGACCACGGCGGCAGCGATCGCGTCGTCGCGCAGCGCACCATTGAACGACATCCAGTCGTCGTTCCGGCGGCGCGGATCGGGATTCCGCAGGTCCTCGTGGATGAGGCGGTCGAGCACCTCGATCAGGTGCTCGACCTGTGCCGGGCCGAGGGCGTCGGGGATGACGCAGAAACCACTTGTCGAGAGCACGTCGGCGGTCGTTATCGGTGTCATGCAGTGAGCATCGCCGCGCGCTCGCGCGCTCCGCGAGGGTCGAAGGTCCCGAGAACGCCGACGAATGGCCCTCCCGCGACGCCGAAGTCACCGCAGCAGGTCGCGCCGGCGGAAGAGCGCCAGCGCGAGAGCGCACAGTGCGAGAGCCAAAACGGTCGTGATCGTGAGCGTCAGCGGTTCGAGACCCTGCGCGGGCGCCAGCGCCATGTAGTGGAAGAGGGAAAGGTGCTGCAGCCACGTCAGACCCGTTATCAGCGACGCGGCCAGGTCGACGACGACCGACCAGACGACCACGGCGTACACGGTCGTCGAGGCTGATCGGGGCGCGATCGAGAGCATCACCGCACCGGCACCGAGCACGAGGAGCGCGGTCGGCACGACGTTGCATCCCGCGCCGAGCAACGCGCCCAGCCCGACGGGCACACCTTGCGTTCGCGCCCCGAGCCAGGCCGCGAACCCGGCGAGCACGCTCGCGGCGACGATCGCGGCTCCCCCGAGCGCGAGCCGGCCGAGCAGCCAGTTCACCCGCGTGGTGGCGCCGGTCAGCACGTTGACGAGCCGCCCGGATGCCTCCTCCTCCGCGGCCGCGCCGACCTGCCCGGCGGGGAGCAACGCCACCACCGTCGCGAGCAACAGGAACGCGACCCCGAAGTACTGCGTCGTGAAACTGCCGTGCACGCCGAACTTCTTGAGGGTGTCGTTCAACGACTTCGGCGCCGAGCTCGTGGCGACCTTGCCGATGACGCCCAACATGAGCCCCGAGGCGACAGCTCCCACGCACCAGGCGACGAGGACGGGGAGCTCCCGACGCGCGGTCAGACCGAACGCCGACCTCAATCCGAACGGTCGAAGACGCGCGACGTCGGGCGACGCGAACACGCCGTCGCCGACGTCGCGCCTCGACGAGAGCTGCACGGCACCGGCCGAGCACGCGAGCACGGCCGCCACCGCGGGAACCAGCGGCCACGCGTCGTTCTGCGTGAACGGGAGCATCCGCTCGCTCCATCCGAACGGCGTCGCCCAGAGCAGCCAACGCGTGCTGCTCCCCGAGTCGGCGATCATGCGCAGCACCGTCGTGACGCCGAACGCGACCACGGCCAGCTCGGTGGCCGCGCGTCGGGTGCGGCCGAGCTGCGACGTGAGGGCGCCGACGCTCGCGAACACGGCCGTCGGTACGGCGAGACTCGCACCGAACAGGAGGCAGTCTCCGGCGCCGAACGCGACCTGATGGTTCCGGCCGGCCGCCAACGTGAGCAACGTCGTACCGACGAAGATGACGCCGACCGCGGCGCCGAGCGCGGCGAGCGTCGCGGTCGTGGCCCGCGCGGGCCGGGTGTTCCCGGCCAGCACCAGCTGCCAGCGTCCGTTGTCCTCCTCGCCGCGCAAGAGTCTCGTCGCGGCGAGCAGCGCCCAGATCGCACCGATCGTGGTGAGGAACACGAACACCTTGTAGAACGTGTACCCGCCGACCGTGCCGATCGCCGACACCGGCCCGAGCAGCACCGACAGTCCGAGGTCGTGGCCGGTGGTCGCCGCGATCTGCCGGCGGCTCAGCTCCGTCGGGAACGACGACACGTACGACAGCGCCGACGACGCGGCCGTCGCGCCGAACGCCACTGCGCAAACCGTCGCACCGATCCACACCTGCTCGAACGCCCGCTTCGCGACGGCAAGGTCGGCCCCGCCGACAACGGCCTCCCGGCGCGACGGAGTGGTCGCGGTTGGCGTCGTGCCGATCACGCCGGCTTCCGCTCGTTGTGGTCGCCGTACTTCGCGATGAAGAGCTCCTCCAACGACACCTCTCGTGTCGTCAGGTGCTCGACTCCGACTCGCGCGAGGGCCGCGACGAGGGGCTCCATCGAGCCCGCGACATCGCACTCGACCGTGTTCCCGTGCGCACTCACGTTGCTCACACCGGCGACGCCGGTGAGATCGGGGACGGGCGCCGACAACTGGGCGTGGACCCGCAGCGCGGCCAGGCTCCGCAGCACGTCGAGATGGCCGATCTCGATGATCTTGCCGGCTCGCAGCATCGCGACCCGATCGCACACTGCCTCTACCTCGCTCAAGACGTGCGACGACAACAGCACGGTCTGCCCGTTCTCGCGTGCTTCGGTCACGCAGTCGCGGAACACCTTCTCCATGAGGGGGTCGAGCCCGGTGGTCGGCTCGTCGAGCAGCATCACGTCGGCGCGACTCGCGAAGGCCGCGATCAGCAAGACCTTCTGGCGGTTCCCGTGGCTGTACGCGCGGATCTTCTTGTCGAGGTTGAGATCGAACCGGCGTACGAGCTCGTCGCGATAGGCGCTGTCCACGGAGCCGTGGAGCGCGCCGAGAAACCGCAGTGCCTCCGCGCCGGTGAGCGACGGCCACAAGTTGCCCTCGCTCGGTACGTAAGCGAGCCGCCGGTGGAGCTCCGGAGCGTCGCGCCAGACATCGAGTTCGAAGATCCGGGCCGAGCCGGCCGAGGGACGGATCAGACCGAGCAGCAGCCCGATCGTCGTCGACTTCCCCGCTCCGTTCGGCCCCAGGTACCCGAACACCTCGCCGGCCTCGATCTCGAGATCCAGCCCGTCGAGCGCGACCGTGTGGCCGTAGCGCTTCGTCAGGTGCTCGGTGCGCACGACCATCGTCACGGACGGTCCTCCTCGGCTGAGTGCCCGGCTGACGGCCCCCGAGAGCCTAGGAACCCGGCACCCCGTTCGGGTGCCGGTGGCGTGAGGACTTTCGTCCCGGGCGCGACCTCCTTCGGCCTCTCGCTCCCGGCGGGGAGCTTCCGTACGTTCGACCGGGAGCCAAATTCGTCGACAGCGGTGAGGAGATCGTCATGGCCCAGCAGCTCGGCGTGCACTCGGAGGTCGGACGGCTCCGCCAGGCGATCGTGCACCGACCCGGTTTGGAGCTGAGCCGGTTGACGCCGAGCAACTGCGACGAATTGCTGTTCGACGACGTGCTGTGGGCCGCGAAGGCTCGCGAAGAGCACGACACGTTCGCCCAGCTGCTCCGCGAGCGCGGGGTCACCGTCCACCACTTCCACGACCTCCTCGCGCAGACCCTCGAGATCCCGGCTGCCCGCGCGTTCGTGCTCGACCGGATCTGCAGCGCCGAGCAAGTCGGCCCCACGCTCGCGGTCCCGCTCCGGCGCTTCGCCGACGAGGCCGACGCCGAGACACTTGCCGAGCTCCTCGTCGGAGGAGTGACGCGCTCCGACCTCTCCCCGATGCGGGCGCGCAGCCTCCGATGGCAGACCCTCGGTCTCGACGACTTCGTCCTCCCGCCGCTGCCGAACACGTTGTTCCAGCGCGACAACTCCGCCTGGGTGTACGGCGGCGTCACGATCAACCCGATGGCGAAGGCCGCACGCCAACGCGAGTCGTTGCACAGCCGGGCCGTCTACCGCTTCCACCCGATGTTCGTCGAGACGTCGTTTCCCGTGTACTACGGCGGCGACGACGCGAGCCACCAGCCCGCGACCCTCGAAGGCGGCGACATCCACGTGCTCGGCCGCGGCGCAGTGCTGATCGGGATGGGCGAACGCACCACACCGATGGGCGTCGAGATCTTGGCCCGTGAGCTCTTCCGCAGTCATCAGGCCACCACGATCATCGCGGTGCAACTGCCGAAGTCTCACGCGTTCATGCACCTCGACACCGTGCTGACGATGATCGACGTCGACACCTTCGTGCGCTATCCCTACCTCGATCCGGCGTCGATGCGCGCGTGGGTCATCACCCCGGCCGACCCCGAAGAAGTGATCGATCACGACACCGGCGGCCTGCACGTCGAGCAGCGAGACGATCTCTTCGGCCTCATCGCCGACACGTTGGGCATCAACAAGATCCGCGTGCTCTCGGCCGACGAAGACACCCGTGCGGCCGAACGAGAGCAATGGGACGACGCGAACAACTTCCTCACGGTCGCGCCCGGCGTCGTCGTCGGCTACGAGCGGAACACAGTCACGAACGGCATGCTGCGCGATCACGGCATCGACGTGCTCAGCATCCCGGGCAGCGAGCTCGGTCGCGGCCGAGGCGGCGCGCGGTGCATGACGTGCCCGATCCAGCGCGACGGCATCTGAGATTGCCCCGATCGCGGTCGCGGCAGCTATCGCTGCGGCGATCATGCTTCCGGCGGTGTTCGCGTGCGCGGCGACCGCATCCGCGCCGACGCGTCGGTGAACGACTACGACCGCTCGTCGGGATCGGGCACGATCACCACCGGGCACCGGCAACCCTCGGCCAGGCGCAGACTCGTGCTGCCGAGCCGGGCCGCGCCGCGCGCACCCGCGCCTCTCGTCCCCACGACCACGACCACGCCGGAACCGCAGCCGGCAACGACGTCGGAGATCGCGCCGACCGGTTCGGCACCCACGAGCCGGCGTTCCACCTGATCGGCGCCGAGCCGATCGAGCGCGGCCGTCCAGGCATCGAGCTGCGGACGCAGGTGCGCGCCCCCGGGATCGCCGAGCTCGTGCTCGAGCATGCCGACCGCGTGCACCGCAACGACTCGCGCTCCCGTCTGCTCCGCGAGTTGCCCGGCCCAATCGACCGCGCGCCTGCTGTCCGCCGATCCGTCGACACCCACCACGATCGTGTTCACCACGGTTGCCCCTTCAGGTCCGAGTCGCGGCACGCTGAAGACGCCGGAGCGTCAGCCGCACAAGTATGTCGGGCGGTTGCGTCGTCTCGACCACCTCGGCCCCGGGCCAGGGATCGAACCGGGCGCGGAGCTCAGCCGTGATCGTCGGGCCCGCATCCGAGGCGTCGCGGCCGATGCTCGAACGCGTCGTCGCTCGCGCGTCGGCGATCGCCGGCGCAACGTCGCACCGGAACGCCGAGAGGTCGCTCGCGGTGCCGGCCGCCAACGCCTCGGCTCGCGACCGGTGATCCGAGCTGCTCCACGAGGCGTCGAGAATCACGCTGTTTCCGTGCTCGAGTTGCTCTCGGGCCCGTTCGAGGAGCGCGCCGTACGTCCGGTCGTCCCACGACTTCGAGTACAGGCCGCGGTCGAGTGGCGCCGGCGCCGCGGAAGTCGGGGCGATCCCGGCGAGCTGCTTGCGCACGTCGTCGGAGTGGAGCACCGGCCAGCCCGTCGCGCACGCGAGCGCCGCAGACAATGTCGTCTTGCCGGTTGCGGGCGGGCCGCCGATGAGCACGAGCTGGACGCGTGCCTGTTCGAGGTGCGCCGCCGAGAGCGCGAGCAGCTCGTGCGCCGCGTTCGCCGCGGCGGGGTCGTCGCTCACTCGCAGGCACGCGACCTTGGCCCGCACGAGCGCGCGGTAGGCAACGTAGAAGTGCTCCAACGACGCCGGCCAACGATCGCCTGATTTCTGCCGGTACCGGTCGAGCAGCCGCTCCGCGAGATCGCGTCGGCCGAGCCGTTCGAGGTCCATCGCGAGGAACGCGAGGTCGCCGAGCACGTCGCCGTAGCGCAGGTGATCGTCGAATTCGAGGCAATCGAGAACGCGTGGGCCGTCGGAGAGGCAGAAGATGTCGTCGGCGAGCAGGTCGCCGTGGCCGTCGCGAATGCGACCGCGGGCAATGCGATCGGCGAGCAGCGCGCCCCGCCCGGCGACATACCGCCGGGCATCCGTACCCACCCGCTCGAGCAACCCTGGATCGAGGACACGACCGGCGAATCCCGCGACCTCACGGAGGTTCTCCTCCCAGAGATCCCGGACTGCGCGCGGTGTCGCCGACCGGTCGATGTCGGCCCCGGCCCGCGCCCGCTCGTGGAAGCCGGCGAGGAAATCCGCGGTCGCGTCGACGCAGCTCCCGCCGGCAGTCGTGTCGCGCCCCGCGATCGATGCCAGGCGGGACTCGTCGGGGAGGCGCCGCATCTCGACCAGGTGATCGACGACCGCGCCCACATCGTCTTGGAGCGGGACGACGCCGAGATACACGTCGGGTGCGAGCCGGCGGTTGAGCGCGACTTCCCGCTCGCAGTTCCGGAGTCGGAGGGCCGCGGTCGAGAGGTCGACGAACGGGAAGCGAACCGCCTTCTTGCACTTCCACACACGATCCTCGGTGAACGCGAGGATCGACACGTGCGTCTCCCGGAGCACGGCCGGCGCGCCCGCTCGTCTCGCGACCCAGCGCGACAACCGCTCACGCTGCTCGGGAACGGAGACGTCGGCGATGTCACGCAACGTCACGCACGCTACTTTCGAGCACGAGCGCGACGAGCTCTACACCACCCGGTGCGTGACCAGGAGCGGGCACGACGCCAGGTGCAGCACGCTCATCGTCGTGCTCCCGAGCGCGAAGCGCGCCAGCCCCGACCGGGCGTGAGAGTTCATCGCGACGATCGCGGCCGGCAGCTCGTCGGCGTAGTCGGCGAGCGCGCCCGCCGGGAACGAGCTCCGGATCATCGTCGCGTCGGCGGGAACCAGCCCACCGAACTTCGATGCCATCGAGCCCAAGAGGGTCCCGGAATGCTCCGCGCTCTCGACGTCGAGGGGATGCACGACCACGGCGACACGGAGGTCGAGGCCGAGCAAGTCGGCCCACTCTTTCGCCGCCGGCGCGAGCTCGTCGGATTCCTCGCTGCCGTCCGCGCAGGCAACCAGGTGCGACGACCGGTCGAGGAAGTCGGGCCGGCAGTTCCGACCGACGAGCAGCACCGGGTGATCGCCGCGCCGGATCACGTCCTCGGCGACGCTTCCCAGCACCGCCCAACGGAACCGACCGCGACCGTGGGTCGTCATGCACACCACGCGATCGTCACCGGCCGCGACCGCCTCGCTGATCATCTGCGCCGCGTACGTCTCCTTCGTCGCCAACACCTCGACCGGCCCGCGATCGTGCCGTGCCGCGCACTCCTCGAGATACGCGTGCGGATCCAGCGGTCCGTAGAACTGCGCCGAGACGAGCAACAAACCACCGCCGATGCGACCCGCGATTGCCTCCGCTACCGGCAGCGCCCGCTCCGCGTACTCGGAACCGTCAAGGGGGACGACCACTGTCTTCGGCCTCATCGCTCTTCCTCTCGATCTGAGCACGCGAAATCACCCCGAATCTACGAAACCGGCGCCGGCCCCGGGAGAGGCCCACGCCCCCAACCCGGGGGACCAAAGACCTTCACGCCCCGACGATCATCAACTCCGGGTCCGATCGTGTCGACGCTCTCGGAGTGACAGGTCGTGGGCGCTGGATCCCGGTCGCCGTGGCGTGCACAGCCGCGGCGCTGCTCGCCGTCAACTCCGTGGGACGGGACGCGGCGTGGGTCGGTCCGGTCGAAGACGCAGTCTCGGCCGCAGCCGTGGTCGCGCTGTGGTTCGGGCTGCACGCGCGCACGTCGTGGGGCGGACGGCCGTGGGTGTACATCGCTCTTGGCCTGACGTGCTGGGTGGTGGGCGACCTCACCTGGGACGGGTACAGCGTCGCCGGCATCGTGCGACCCGACGTGTCCTTCGCCGACGCGTTCTATCTCGTCGGCTATCCCCTCATCGCGCTCGGTCTCTACGGGCTGGCGCGCGCCCGCGCCGGGCACTACCTGCGCGAGGGCATCCTCGACGGATCGATCTTCGGAGTCGCCGCCGCGATCGCCGCGTGGCAGATCCTGGTCGTGCCGACCGCCGCCGGCACGCACGACGCGTTCACCGCGGTCGTGTGGAGTGCGTATCCCCTGGGCGACGTCCTGCTGATCGCCGCCGCGGCATGGCTCGTGTTCACGCCCGGTCGGCGCAGCACCCCGACGGCGCTGTTGTTGGGTGCGTTCAGCGCCACCTTCGTGCTCGACGTGCTCTACTCGTACCTCCCGCTCGTTTCGTCGTTCGATCTCACCCGCCTCGACTGGTTGTACCCGGTCACCTACGTGATGATCGCGGGAGCGGCCCTGCATCCGAACTGCGGCGAGCTCACGACGGCCGCGCCGCGCACGAGCCGGATGCACCCGGCGCGGCTCGTGCTCCTCGGCGCGTCGTTGGCCGCGGTGCCGGCCGTCGCGGTCACCACCGACACCGGCGCGCTCACGACTCGCGTCGTCTTGCTCGGGCTCGCGATGCTGCTGACGCTCGCCGTCGTCGTCCGATTCGCGCTCGCCGTGCGCGCCCGCGAGTCGATCCAGCAAGAGCTCACCTACCAGGCAACGCACGACGAGCTGACCGGGGTCATGAACCGGGTTCTGGTCATCGACCGCGTCGATCACGCGCTGGCGCGCAGCCGCCGCGACGAGCCGCTCGCGGTCATGTATCTCGATCTCGATCGCTTCAAGCCGATCAACGACACGCTCGGCCACGAGGTCGGGGATCAACTCCTCACCCGGATCGCGCACCGGATCAGTGCAACCCTTCGGCCCTCCGACACACTCGGACGATTCGGCGGAGACGAGTTCGTGGTCCTGTGCGAGGACACCGCACCCGAAGACGCACTCCACGTCGCGGATCGGATCGTCGCCGCGGTCGCGGCGCCACTCCACCTGGAGACCCTCACCCTGCAGGTGACCGTGAGCATCGGTGTCGCCAACAACGGCGACGCATTCAGTGCGGTCGACACGCTCATCCGCAATGCCGACGAGGCGATGTACGCGGCGAAGCGCCACGGCGGCAACCGCGTCGAGCTCTACGACGGGGACCTCCGCGAGCACTACCGGCACCGCCGCGAGATAGAGGCGGCACTCAAGGACGCGACGCTCAACGGCGAGCTCGTCCTGTACTACCAACCGATCGTGCGACCCGCCGACAACCTCGTCGTCGGCTTCGAGGCGCTCATCCGCTGGCAGCGTCCCGACGGCCGGATCATCGCACCCAAGGACTTCATTCCCATTGCCGAGGAAACCGGGTTGATCATCCCGATCGGTGACTGGGTGATCCATGAGGCATGCGAGCAACTCCGGCAGTGGAAGCGCGAGCACATCGATCGCCCTTGGATCTCCGTGAACGTCTCGCCGCTGCAACTTCGCCACGACGCGGCGCGACGCTCGATCGTCGACGCGCTCTCACGGACCGGTGCCGACCCGGGCCGGCTCATGGTCGAGCTCACGGAGTCGGCACTCGTGAGCGACGAGGACCTGAACACGGAGCAGCTCGACCACATCCAGAATCTCGGGGTTCGGGTCGCGATCGACGACTTCGGCACCGGATACTCCGGCCTCGCGTATCTCCGGCAGCTCCCGGTCGACGCGATCAAGATCGACCAGACGTTCGTGGCGGAGATTGTTACCGATCCCGCCGCGTCAGCGGTGCTCGCCGCGATCGTGCACCTCGCCCACGTGCTCAACTTCGAGGTGATCGCCGAAGGCGCCGAGACGCGGGCTCAGGCGGAGCTCCTCCGGGAGCTCGACTGCGACTACATCCAGGGCTTCTACTTCGCCCGCCCGGACACGGCGATCGCGGCGACCGAGATCGCGCGTCACGGCCTTGTCGCGCCCTCGGGTGATCTCACGAGCCCGGGGCCGACGAGGCCGGCAGCAGATCCTGTGCGCCTGCGTCGGAGATGACGTAACCGGCGCTGCGCACGCACTTGAGGGTCAGACCGATCGGCGCGAGTCGCTGCCGGAGGCGAGACACGTGCGCGCGCAGCACCTGATTCGTCGCGCCGTCGGGCCACGCCGTCGCGATCAACTCCGATTCGGTGACGATCGCGCCGAACTTGTCGACGAGGACCTGCACGAGCCGTTGGTCCGTAGGTGTGATGAAGACGGAACGACCTCGATAGGTCACCTGACCGAGATCGTCGACCGTCGGTGGGTGCAGATGGTGTGCCGCCCGCCGCGCCAGGTTGACGAGGCGCGTCCGGATTTCGACATCGGTCGCCGGGAGTGTGAGCCAGTCCTCCAGACAACTTTCGGAGATGGGCGGTGGCGTGCCCGGACGCACGAGGAGCAGACGCGGCAACCCTTGGCGAGCGAGCGCCCGCGCCTCCTCGGCCTCGTCCGGCCAGCGCACCACGGCGACGTCGCGCGTCTCACTGAGCCAGACGAGGTGCTCGATCTCGATCGAGTCCATCGCAACTACGTACCGTGAACGGCGGGCGCGAGACAATCATCTTGTCGCACTTTTTGCGCACCGAACGGATATGAGACGCGACTCTTACGACGCGCGCGTGACTCGGCGATAGCGACCCGTTACAACTCTGTTATGAACATGAGATGTTTGCTCCATTTCCTGTAACTGTTCGCTCTGTTACATCCTGTTCACATCACTGTCCCTGAGTTGAAACGGCTGATCTTTACGTTCCGGGACGGTCGCGGAGAACTGTTTCGGCTCGGTGACCTCGTCAATGAGGAGATCAGTCGAGGAGGCGAGCCCGCACTGCGGTCGCCCAGGGGAGGTCACGTGTCGAAAGGCAAGAAGTTCGTTGCGGTGAGCCTGATGACATTCATCGTGCTCATCGCGCTCGGGGCCATGTGGGGCCACCACAGTCCGGGTGATACCACCGGTCCGGGCGCCACATTGCTCAACAACTACCCGAAGACCACAGCCAACGTTCCGGTGTCACAGGCCGGCATCAACCAGCTGGCGTCCGACAACGGCCACCTCGGCGTGTCGATCAACTTCACGTGGACGCTGATCACCGGCTTCCTCGTGCTGTTCATGCAGGTGGGCTTCGCGTTCCTCGTCACCGGACTGACGAGGGCCAAGAACGCGGCGCACATGATGATGATGAACATCGCGGCGTTCGCCGTCGCGCTGCTCGCCTATTACGCAGTCGGGTTCGCATTCCAGTTCGGCGGCATCGCGCCGATTGCCAACCTCGGCGGCGTCACGCCACTGAGCGGGATCTTCGGGCACGGCAGCGCCGGCCTGATCGGCCTGCACGGCTTCTTCCTGCAGAGCGGCGGCTCGTATGACGTCGGCGTGATGGTGCTGTTCCTGTTCGAGGTCGTGTTCATGGAGACGGCCGGCTACATCATCACCGGTGCGATCGCGGAGCGGATCTCGTTCGCCGGCTTCCTTCTGGCCGAGGTCGTGCTGGGCGCGATCATCTACCCGATCTACGGCATGTGGGTGTGGGGTGGCGGCTGGCTGGCGCACCTCGGAACGTCGCTGCACCTCGGGCACGGCGCGGTCGACTTTGCCGGATCGGGAGTCGTGCACGCGACCGGAGGATGGATCGCCCTCGCGCTCGCGATGGCGCTCGGGCCCCGCATCGGAAAGTTCAACAAGGACGGCAGCGCGAACGCCATCCCCGGTCACAACATCCCCTACGTCGTGATCGGAACGCTCGTGCTCGTGTTCGGGT
>CAZLEC010000056.1:0-12869 GCA_964558245.1 uncultured Burkholderiales bacterium
CTCGGTCACACACACCTCGGCGTAGGTGACGAGTATCTCCGAGGTGTTGCTCGGCAGCACGGCCGCGCCGGTGGGCCAGCGAGCGGCGAACGCGGCGTCGGAATTCGGTTGGAGGCACAGCTGCTTGCTGCCGTCGGGCAAGTACACGTTCTTGGGCACCGGAATGAAACGAGCCGGTGAGTGCGCCGGTACCTCCGCACCGCTCGGAACCGCGCCGCGCACGGTCCGTCCCTCGAACGCGGTGCTGCCGTCGACGAACCCGGTGTTGAGCCAATTGCCGGACGCGTCGGTGGTGTACACGGCGGTGTCGCCGAACAGCCAGAGATCGTGCCCGTCGGGAAGCGGCACGCTCACACCGATGTCACGCGACAGCACACGGGTGGCGGTCTCGTAGCTCGAGCGGACCGGCACTGCGCTGATGCTCGACGCCACACGCGCGGACGCCCCACCGGCGCCGCCCGCCGCGGCCGGTCCGAGCGTCATGGCCATCGCCAACGCGACCGTCCCGATGCAGATCTCGACACGTGCCCGCATACCCAACCCTCGACTCCGCGCTGCCCTCGTCGGAGACGCCTACCCACGGCAGGGCGGAATGAAACGCGTTTCGAGGACACCACACTTCACTCGGCTGTGCAAGGCGGGTGACCGATTTGGAAGCACTTCTCGTCGCCGGTCATAGACCTAATGCGGTTGCTGCCGCAACCCGGGATCAGCGAACGCGTAGTGGCGGCCGTGTTGGCTCGCCGCCTGACCGGAACCAAGCACGCGATCATCGCGTCGCGCGGGTGGGAGCTCGCCCGGGTGTTCGAGGTACAGGTCGATCCGCAGGGCCCGACCACGATCGTGTTCAACTACCTCGAGGGCGCCTGCCCGTGGCTCGGTATCGACGCGGGCGCCGCCGCCGGGATCATCGACGAGGTTCGCCGCGAGCTGCGGCCTGCCGGCTGACGGTTCGTCATTAGGCTTCATGGGTATGCCCGACCGGATGTCAGACGACCGGCAGTGGTATGAGGGCACGAGCGGGTTCTTGCTGTGGGCTCCGAGGGTGTTTCTCCTCATGGCGCTGGTCATGTTCCTCAGCCGCGGCAACCACTGGATCGAGTTCACGACCGCGTTCTTGCTGCTCGCGCTGATCCACAGCCGCTGGCTGCCCTGGCGCTTCGAGATCGGCGACGACGGGCTCGAGTTGCTCTTCCCGTTCGGGCGCCGTCTCTTCGTGAGCAGGAGCCTCGCGACCGTCCGCGTCGATGTGGTCGGCGCCATGGTGTACGACACTCGACGCGGCCGGCACGGCTTCGGCTATCCGCTCATGGACGGGATCCTGTACCAGCCCGGACGAGAGTCGCTGCTGCGGTGCGCGTTCGTCGACCGCGGCTACACCGTCACCTGACGCATGCACCGACGCGTGTTCCTCGCGCCGGCCGTCGTGGTCAGCTTGGTCGCGGGCATCGCGGTGGCGCAGCCGGCCGCCGCTGCTCCCAAGTGGTCGCTCTCTCCGAACCCCAACCCGGCGGGTTCGATCTTCACGAACCTCACCGGAGTTGCCTGCCCGAGGGCGAACAGCTGCTTCGCGGTCGGTTATACGACGACGACCGCGCGCACCGCCGGCCTGGTGAAGCATTGGAACGGGAGCGGCTGGGAGATCATGCGCAGCCTCGAGCCGAAGGGATCGCGCTTCACCACCTGGAGCGCAGTGTCGTGCCCCACCGCGAAGAGCTGCTTCGCGGTCGGCAGCTACACGATCGCGCACCGGCCGAGGAGTCTGATCGAGCACTGGAACGGGAGCAATTGGGCGATCATGCACGTTCTCGATCCCGACCACTCCACATCGACGCTCCTGAGCGGTGTGTCGTGCCCGGCTACGAAGAGTTGCTTCGCCGTCGGCAGCTACACCGCGGCGGCGCGGACTCGGACCCTGGTCGCGCATTGGAATGGGTCCTTCTGGGGGATCACGACCGCACCCAATCCGAACCATTCGACCTCGACGGTGTTGAGCGGCGTGTCGTGCCCGAGCACCAGGAGTTGCTTCGCGGTCGGCAGCGTCACGCTCGGGCCGAGTGCCGGAAGCCTCGTGGAGCACTGGAACGGGAGCAACTGGGGCATCATGCGCGTCTTCAACCCCGAGCACGCGACCTCGACGGTGTTGACCGGTGTGTCGTGCCCGAGCACGAAGAGTTGCTTCGCGGTCGGCAACTACTACCCGAACAACAGCTTGCTGATCGAGCACTGGAACGGGAGTCAGTGGGGCATCATGGTCGGCATCCACCCGACCGGCTCCACGGCGACGGTGCTCAGCCGCGTGTCGTGCCCGAGCACGAAGAGTTGCTTCGCGGTCGGGAACGAGCGTTCCGGCGCGTTCTACAAGCCGCTCATCGAGCACTGGGACGGCAAGCAGTGGGGCGTTCTCACCAGTCCCGAGCCCTCCGGAGCCACGGTGGCCATCCTGAACGCCGTGTCGTGCCCGACGCCGTCGAACTGCGCGGCAGTCGGCTACTACCAGAACCCGAATGTCAAAACGCTGGCCGAGCGATACGCGTAACGCCCCGCGCGCTCACCGGCCCGGCGCGTGCGGCAGCACCTCCTCGGCTACCAGCCGCAGATGATCGAGGTCGGCGAGGTCGAGCACCTGGAGGTAGAACCGCTCCGCGCCGCTCTCGGCGAAGCGTCCGAGCTTCTCGAGCACCTCGCTCGGTGAGCCGGCCAGACCGTTCTCACGGAGCTCGGCCACCTCGCGCCCGATGGCGGCGGCGCGCCGCGCGACTTCGGCCTCGGTGTTGCCGCAGCACAGCACCTGGCCGGTCGACCACACGATCGTCGACGGATCGCGTCCGGCCTGCTCACACGCGCGGCGGACGTTGTCGTGCACGGAGCGCATGACGTCTATCGGGCGGAACGCGACGTTGTACTCGTCGGCGTACATGGTCGCGAGCCGGGCCGAGCGCGGTCCGCCGGCTCCACCGAGCACGATCGGAGGATGCGGCTGCTGGAGCGGTCGGACGGTGTCGGCCTCGATGTGGACGGCGGTGGTGCGACCGGTCATCTCGAACTTCGTGCCGGGCGCCGCCGACCACGCGCCGTGCAGGATCTCGAGTTGATCCTCGAGCACGTCGTAGCGCGTGCCGACCGGAGGGAACGGGAGCCCGAAGGCCTGGTGCTCGGCTTCGTACCAGCCGGCGCCCAGGCCGATCTCGACGCGACCACCGCTCATGTGATCGACCTGCGCCGCGGTGACGGTGAACGTGCCGGGGTGGCGGAACGTCACCGGCGTGACCAACGTTCCCAGCCGGATCGTTTCGGTGTCGCGCGCCAACCCCGCCAGCGTGATCCAGGCATCGGTGGCGCCGGGCAATCCGGTCGCGGTTCCCATCTTGAGGAAGTGATCGGAACGAAAGAACGCGCCGTAGCCACACGTTTCGGCAGTGCGGGCGACGGCGAGCAGCTGGTCGTACGAGGCGCCCTGCTGGGGTTCGGTGAAGATGCGCAGCGTCATGCGCCGAAGGCTATTCGCGGTCGGCGTCCGCCGATCCGGTCAGCTCCCGGTGAGGAGCGCGAGGGCTCGCTCGTAGCCGGCGGCGCGCCGACCCGTGCGGGCCTCGCGACGATCGGCCGCCGCGCTCACGTGCAGCCCGGCGTTGATGCCGAGCCATCGCAACGGCTCGGGCTCCCAGTCGCGGCTGCGATGGTCGACCCACGCGAGATCGGTCCGTTCGGTGTCTCGGTGCAGGATCAGATCGGCGAGGGTGCGGCCGGCGAGATTCGTCGTGGTCACGCCGTCGCCGACGTAACCGCCCGCCCACGCGAGACCGGAGGCGCGCTCGATGCCGACGGAGGGATACCAATCGCGGGGTACGCCGAGCGCGCCACCCCAGTGGTGCGTGATCCGCGCGTCACGCGTTGCGGGGAACAGATCGTGCATGACGCGCACGAGGTCGTGGAACACGGTTGGGTCGCGGTCGTACCAGGCGCGCACGCGGGAGCCGAAGTGATACGGCGCCCCGCGGCCGCCGAACGCGATGCGGTCGTCGGCGGTGCGTTGCGCGTAGATGATGAGGTGGCGTCCGTCGCCGACGGTCTCCCGGTTGCGCCACCCGGCGTCGTCCCAGAACGACGCCGGCAGTGGCTCGGTCGCGATCATGAACGAGTAGATCGGGATGAGCCGCCGGTGCAGGCCGGGAAGTTCTGTCGTGTAACCCTCGGTTGCGCGCACGATCACGTCGGCGCGCAGCGTGCCCCGTGCGGTCACCACGCGGTGCGGCTCGATGCGCTGCACGGGCGTGCTCTCGTGGATGATCGCGCCGCGCCGCCGAACCGCCTCGGCGAGCCCGCGCGCCAAACGCGCGGGTTGGATCGAAGCACAGTGCGGGGTGAACGCCGCGCCGAACACGCGCGCTGCGCCGATACGGTGACGCGCCTCCGAGGCGTCGAGCCATTCCGTGTCGCTCTCGTCGAGACCCCAACGATGATCGGCCTCCACGTGCTCCCGGATCCGGGCGACGTGCGCGGGGGAGGTGGCGAGCGTCAGGGTGCCACCGCGGGCGAACGCGCAGTCGATCGACTCGACCGCGCAGGTGCGCTCGATGTCGTCGATCGCCCCGACCATCTGCCGGTGCAGGTCGAGCACGCCCGCGCGACCCTGCCGCTTCGCGGTGAACGCCCGGGAGCCCGCGAACAGCGCCGACGCCCAACCGCCGTTGCGGCCCGACGCGCCGAACCCGCAGGTCTCGGCCTCGACCACCCGTACGCGCAGGGCCGGCTCCGCGAGCGCGACGGAGTACGCGGTCCAAAGTCCCGTGAAGCCACCGCCGACGACCGCGACGTCGCACTCGGCGTCGGCGTCGAGCGGATCTCGGGGCGCGAGTGACTCGGCGACCTGGTCGAGCCACAAGCTTCGGCTGCGGTAGTGCTCGTCGCCGCCCATCTCGATCAACGGTACCGACGCGCGCCTATACGGGAGCCTCGACGTCGAGGCGCGGCCGGTGCGCGGGCGGTTCGTGGTCGGCGAGGTCGGCGAGCAGGTCGGCTCGCATCGATGCGCACGCGGGATCGTCCCAGCGGTTCTCACGTTGCCACGGGTCGTCCCCGAGGTTGTAGAGCTCGCCCTCGCTGCCGTCGTGCACCGTCCCCGGCCGGTAGGCGGTGCACACCCACCCGTCGCGGGTGATCGTGCGCAGGTGCACGTCGACGCCGAAGAGCTCGCTGTCCCACTCGGTCAGCACTCGTTCGAAACCACGGGCGTCGGCGTCGGTGTCGGTCACGGGGAGCGCGCGTCCCTGCATCCACTCGGCGGCGGGAAGTCCGGCGATGGCGTTGAACGTGGGCGCGAGGTCGACGAGGCCGACGGGGCGGGTCACGACGGCGCCCGGTGCGATTCCCGCGTTCGGCGCCGGGCGCCAGATGAGCGGGAGATGCATCAGCGCGTCGACGTGGTACGGGCCTTTGAACAGCAGGCCGAAGTCGCCTTGGAGCTCGCCGTGATCGGTCGTGAAGATGACGTCGGTGTCGTCGGCCCACCCTCGGGCGGCGACCGCCTGCAGCACCCGGCCGAGCGCTTCGTCGATCAGCTCGCACTCGACGGCGTTGCGGGCATTGACCTCGCGCACCTGGGCGTCGGTGAGCGTGGCCGGCACCCACTCCTTCGGCGCCTCGTAGTTCGACACGAGCTTGCCGTCGTACCAGAGCCGCCAGTGCCGCGGCTTCGCGTCGAGGATCGCTTCGCGTTCCGCGCGATCGACCGGATAGCCGGCCGGGAGCGGCACGTCGCGCGGGTCGACCCGCGACAGCTCCGATTGCGGCGGATCCCACGGATGGTGCGGGTCGGGGAAGCTCATCCAGCAGAACCAGTCGTCGTCGACGGCGAGCGAGTCGAGCCAGCTGATCGTGCGTTCGGCGACCCAGTCGGTGTGGTACAGCTCGCGCGCGATCGGATTGTCGTGCACCTGCGGCGCGCCCGACGCGCCGCCGCCGGCCGCGTTGACGTTGAACGACGCGTCGATCGCGGAGTAGTACATCCCGATCGCTTCCGGGTGGTTGGTCGCGAGCCACTGCGCGTAGTGCAACATCCCGGCGCCCCCGTGCGTCGCGAACTCCAGGTGCTCGAAGCCGCGGTGCGGACCGGTAGTGCCGTCGGCCCACGGTCGTTGTGCGGTCTCCTCACCCGATCGTGCGAGGGTGTTCTCGGTGAAGCGACCGAACGGATCCATGAACGGCTCGAAGTGGGCCTTGCCGACGAGCGCGGTGCGGTAGCCGCCGCGCTGCATCTGCGCGGCCACCGACGGCGCGTTCACGGGCAACGGCACCCCGTTCATCCACACGCCGTGCGTGCTCGGGTACTGGCCGGTCAGGATCGTGGAGCGCGACGGCATGCACACCACCGACTGGGGCACGGCGCGTTCGTACCGGATGCCGTTCGCGGCCAGCGCGTCGACCACGGGAGTGCGCGCGAGCGTGCCGCCGTTGCAGCCGAGGGTGTCGTACCGCTGCTGGTCGGTCGTGACGAACAGGATCTTGCGGCCCACTCAGGTCTCCTCTGTGACGCGGTGGGGCTCGAGCAACCGGCGCAACTCGTGCAGCGCGTTCCCGCACGCACCGCCGATGATCAGCGCCAGCGCGTCAGGCTCGCAGTCGGTCGCGTACGACACGAGGCTCGAGTCGTCGCCCAGATCGAACACGTCGATCGTGCCGAGGTGATTGCGAACGATCGGTGACGTGATCCGGTACTGGAACCTCCGTTGCAGGGGATCGTTGGTGACGATCTCCTCGGGCATCGGAATGCCGCTGTCGGTCGTGATGACGCGCGTCGTGCCGTCGACCTGCGCGTCGGCGACGCCCGGGAACCACCGCGGCAGCGCCGCGGGGTCGCCCACGAGGTTCCAGACCTCACGCGCGGGTCGGGCGATGCGGAGCTGGCGGCGGATCGATGCCATCAGCCGGCCGGTTCGAGGAGAATTCGCAGGGCATCGGCGAGCATTCCGTGGGTGTCTTCGGTGGAGTAACCGTGCTGCACGCGGTACAGCTCGATGGTCTCGATCTGGGTGAGCGCGTCGGCGGCAGCGAGCACCGCCCGCCGGCGCGTCGGCGCCAGCGCGGAGAGCTCGGGCGCGAACTGGTGCTCGAGCTGGGCGCGGTACAGCCGGCGCGCGCGATCGAGCTGCTCGCGGATGACGTCGCTCGTGGGTGCCCGCAGCCGCGACGCGCGCGCAGTCGCGGCGATCGCCTCGTAGCCGCGCATGCGCGCGCTGACGAATCGCTCGACGCGGGTATCGAACGTTCCCTCGCCGATCGCGTCGATCACGAACAGGGGTTGCACGCGCTCGAGGTGCCGGTCGACGGCCGAGCGGATCAGGTCGCCGCGGTCGGCGAAGTAGCGATACACCGACCGCAGCGATACTCCCGATCGGCTCGCGACCTGTTCGGGCGTCGGGGTGAGCTCGCCCTCCGAGAAGAGCTCGAGCGCCGCGTCGAGCGCGGCGAGGCGATTGCGGTCGCGGCGGGCGGTGCGGCCGTCGAGCCCGGGGTCGTCTGCGACGGTTTCCGAGTCCTGCAACATTTGACAGCAAGTATGCCATAACTTATTGTCCTGCTCATGACCGGCTCGGATCGGCGCGTCGCGCTCGTGGGCGACGCGAGCTTCTACGTCGGGCCGCCGCTCGCCCGATCGCTCGCGGCACGGGGTCACGATCTCGTGCTCGGCGACCCCGAAGCCGGTCTCGCCGACGAGCTGCGCGCGCTCGGGGTCGACGTGGAGACCGTGAGCGGCGTCCGCAATCTCTCCGATCCGGACTCCGCGCGGCGGCTCGTGGAGGCCGGGCTCGCGCGGTTCGGCCGGATCGACGCGGCCGCGGCGTTCTCGGGTCGCGTGATCACCGGTCGCTTCCTCCAATCGACGCTCGACGATCTCCACGCGGCGGTGCGGGGATGCCTCGAGGCGCCGTTCCATTTCCTCCAGGCGGTGTTGCCCTCGATGATCGAGCGCGGCGAAGGCCAGGTGCTCGTCATCACCAGCGCGGCCGGCGCCCGCCCGACACCCGGCGCGCCGCTTTATTCCGCCGCGCGCGCGGGAGCGACGATGCTCACCCGCAACGTCGCCGGCGAAGTCGCGCGCCACGGCGTGCAGGTGAACGCCGTGGGCACGAACTTCATGGACTTTCCCGAGTTCCTGCGCGCGTCGGGAGCCGACGATCCGGCGGTCCGTTCGAAGATCGAAGCCCAGGTGCCGCTGGGCCGACTCGGGACCGTCGAGGAGTTCGCATCGTTCTGCATGCCGTTCCTCGACGGCACGAGTCGTTTCACCACCGGCCAGTTCGTCGCGTACGCGGGTGGATGGGCCTGAGAAGGAGCAAACCGATGGCCGCAGACCTTCTGCTCGATTCATTGCAGCGGCGGATGCGCACCATGCACTCGCTCTACTACCAGGCGGTCGGCTCGATGGGGCTCGAGCACGTCAACCACTTCGAACGCGAGGGAGTGCTCCCGATCGCGTTCTCGCTCTTCCACTACACCAACATGGAAGACGCGAGCTTCATGCTGATCACCGGCGTGGCGCCCGAGTGGAACGACGAGTGGCAGGCACGCGTGCAAATGACGGTGAACGACCACGGGAAGCACCGCAGGGTCGACGAGATGGTGCACCAGCGCATCGGGGACTACGACGCGTTCTGCGAGTACCAACGCACGGTGTTCGACCGTACCGAGGCGTACCTCGAGAGCATCGACCCCGCCGACTTCACGCGCGTGCTGATCACCCGGCCGTTCCCGCCTCAGGTCGCGAGCACCTACAGCGCGCAGGTCGCCGGACCGGAGGGGGTGACCGTGCTCGACGGCTTCGAGTGCTGGCTCTACCAGCACGGCCTGCGGCACATGGGCGAGATCGAGCTCGCGCGTGGGCTCGTCGGGCTCGGCGGGATGACGTCATGAGCGGTGTCGCCCCGCTCCCGAGCGTCGATCCCATCGTCGGCGAAGTCGAGGCGCCGGCCGCCAACCGCGAGCCTCGCTTCGTGTTGCGCGAACGCGAGGAGACCGCGCAGACGAAGCTCGCCGACTTCGTGGCCCGCACCGGACGCCGCCCGAACGTCCTCGTGATCCTGATGGACGACGTCGGTTGGGGTGACTTCGGTTGCTACGGAGGCGGCGTTGCCGTCGGCGCGCCGACGCCGAACGTCGACCGCCTGGCGCGCGAGGGCCTCATGCTCACGTCGTGTTACAGCGAGCCGTCGTGCACGCCCACCCGCGCGTCCATCATGACCGGCCGCCTTCCGATGCGCCACGGCCTGCTGATCCCGCCGATGTACGGCATGCCGGGCGGGCTCCAGGGCGAGATCACGTTGCCGCAGATCCTCTCCGATGCCGGCTACGTGACGCAGGCCGTGGGCAAGTGGCACATGGGCGAGAACCGAGAGAGCCAGCCCCAGCACGTCGGCTTCGACGACTTCTACGGCTTCCTCTCCGTCTCCGACATGTACACGGAGTGGCGCGACCCGTACTTCTTCCCGGAGGTCGTGTACAGCGACGCGCGCACCGAGTGGGTGGAGAACATCGCGTTCAACAAGTGTTTCGTGCACGCGACGCGAGGTGGCGAGGTCGAAGACGTCGAGGAGGTCACCATCCCGGTGCTCTCGCTCCTCGACGACAAGTGGTGCAACTACTCGGAGCGGTTCATCGAGCGCATGGCGGGCGGCGAACGCCCGTGGTTCCTCTACCACTGCACGCGCGGCGCCCACTTCGACAACTACCCGCATCCCGACTTCCTCGGCCGGTCACCCGCGAAGCACCCGTACAAGGACGCGTTGATCGAGCTCGACGACATCTGCGGCCGCCTCGTCGAAGCGCTCGAGCGAACGGGACAGCTCGAGTCGACGATGGTCGTGATCTCCTCCGACAACGGACCGGAGATGGAGACCTGGCCCGATTCCGCGTTCACGCCGTTCCGGTGCGCGAAGGGCTCCACGTGGGAAGGCGGCGTGCGCGTGCCCGCCGTCGTCAACTGGCCCGGGATGATCGAAGCCGGCCGCGCCAGCGACGGGATCGTTCACCTGCTCGACCTCTTCGCGACCTGCGCGACACTGGCGGGCGCGGAAGACCGGTTGCCCACCGACCGCTTCCTCGACGCCGTCGACCAGACTTCGTTCCTGCTCGCGGCGGCCGACGAGGCCGAGGTCGTGTCGAATCGCAGGGCCCAGCACTACTGGCTGACGCTGCACTATTCGGCCGTTCGGGTCGGGGAGTACAAGTACATGTCGGCGTCGATCACCGACAACGACACCGACGTGCTCAACCCCGGCGGTTTCACCGGCTCGGTGCAGAACTACGGGTACGGGCGGATGTACAACCTGTACCTCGATCCCAAGGAGTCACGCTCCTACATGATCCGCAAGCTGGTGTACGTCGATGCGATGCTCGCGGAGAGCGCCCGGCACCGCCGCACGTTTCGCGAATGGCCGAACAAGCCGCAGTCGTGAGCAGCTAGGCGTGCTGCCGGTACACGCGTCGACGATCCGGCTGTTCCTCCATGTGCTCGCCGCGATCGTCTGGGTCGGTGGGCAGATCGCGCTCGCGGTGCTCGTACCGGTGGCGCGGCGGGTCGGCGGCGTCGAGACGACTCGAGCTCTCGCGCGCCGGTTCCAACTCGTTGCGTGGCCGGCCTTCGCGCTCTTGGTCGGCACCGGGATCTGGAACCTCTTCGCGGTGCACGCCGGCGATCAATCGACGAGCTACCTCACGACTCTCTTCGTGAAGCTCTTGCTCGTAGGCGTATCGGGCGCGGGCGCGCTGGCCCACACGCTGCTCGCTCGCCGGCGTCCGGCACTCGGCGGAGCACTGGCCGGCGTGGCACTGCTGGCCGCGCTCGCGGCGACCTTTCTGGGTGTGTTGCTCGCCGGATAGGCACGGGCGGATTCGCCCGCGCACCGACCTCCGACGCCAACACGATCACGGCCACGATCATCGCGACGACGGAAAGCGCGATTGCGACCTTGCCGAGCGACGAATGGCCGACGAGGCGCTCGTGCAACACGATGACACCGATCCACGCGGCCACGAGGGGTTCCGTCGCCTCGAGCGCCGGCAGCGACGTTGCGAGTGACCCGGATTGGAATCCGTTCTGGGTCAACAGGATGCCGGCGATCGACAGCGTCGCGAGGCCGTACACCTCCCAGTGCGATGCCGTGTAGGGCACACCGCGGGGGATCTGCTCGACGAACGTCTTGGTGAGCGACGACGACACGCCGAAGAGGCCGCCGGCCGCCATGCCGAGGACCGCGGCCCGGATGCGGCCCTTGAGCCAACGCGAGATCGTCACGGCAACCGCGATCGCGATCAACACGGGTCCGATGGTCGAAAGCCAGTGCGAGAACGGCGCGCGGTCGTTCCCGCCGGTCGGTGATGCCTCCACCAGGAACACCGCCAGGGCCGCGCACAGCACGAGCGCGCTCACCCATTCGGTCCGCTTCAGCCGTTGCCCGCTCCAACGCCGAGCGAGCACGAGCGCGACCAGGAGCCCGCTGACCAGCAACGGTTGCACCACGAGCAAACCGGCGAACGCGAGCGCCGCGGCCTGGAACCCGAACGCGCCGACGTCGTTGAACATCCCGAGCACCCACTGGGGTGACCGCGCCAGCCGGGCAAGGAGGCGCACACTCACGCCCCGGCTCGCGGGCAGGGTCCGCGCAACCTGATGCTCGAGCGCGTTGCCCAGCCCGAACATCGCGGCGGCCGCCAAGGCGAACACGACGGCGAGCGGGCTCTGCACAGCGGCTACCTCCCGGTGGTCTGAACATCGGGGTCGCGCGAATCTGTTCCCGGTGACCGAGCCGGGCAACCGTGGTGTTCCGGGGCCGCCCACCGGTGCTGGTTAGATTGCTGGGATGCCGGCCTCGAAGGCTTCGCCAGTCTCGGGTCACGGCGGCACCGACGTCGACGACGTCGCGAACGTCGTGCTCACGGCGTCTCAGGCGCTGATGGGCATCGCCGTGCGGTCGGTGGCCGTGGTCGAGGACGACGTGACGCTCGTGCAGTATCGGGCGCTCGTGTTGTTGACCACGCACGGCGAGCTCAATGTCTCCGAGTTGGCGGAGGCGCTCGGGGTGCACCCGTCGACCGCGACCCGGCTGTGCGACCGGCTCGTCGCCAAGGACCTGGTGCACCGTGCGACATCGGCCGAGAGCCGGCGCCAGATCGTGTTGACGATCACGCCCGCCGGGCGCTCACTCGTGCGGGCGGTGACCGCTCGCCGCCGCCGGGAGCTCACGCGGATCATCGAGCGGCTCCCGCGCGAGGAGCGTCAGCGGCTGCGGGCGTCGTTCGGCGCGTTCGCGGCCGCCGCGGGCGAGGTCGCGTTCCCCGACGACGCGTGGAAGCTCGGCTGGACCACCTAGGCCGCGGGCCGGCTCGAGGCCGGCGTCGACCTGATGCCAACCGGACCGCGATGTGGTGCGTCTCGTACGACCGCGGTCTCGAGCCATCATGTGTTGTCTAACAATGATTGCTATACTACACTAGTTGTGGCACGGCGAAAAGCGGTGCGCGTTCGCGTTCGCCGAGTGTGAAACGGCTGCTTCCGAGTCGACCGGGAGGTCATCAATCGATGACTCGGCTCTCGCGCTTCAGGAACCTGTACCGGATCCCGGATCTCCGGAACAAGGTGCTGTTCACGATCTTCATCATCGGCGTGTTCCGGCTGGGTTCGTTCCTGCCGGTCCCGTACGTCGATTTCCACGCGATCCTGGCGTTGAAGCACTCGGCCGCGAACGGAAGTGGGGGCGCGGTCGGGTTCCTCGACCTGTTCTCGGGTGGTGCGCTCACGAGCGCCGCGGTGTTCGCGCTCGGGATCATGCCGTACATCACGGCGTCGATCATCATGCAGTTGCTCGGCGTGG
>CAZLEC010000057.1:0-12785 GCA_964558245.1 uncultured Burkholderiales bacterium
CCGGCACCCCAGTCGATCCCGACGTCTTCCACGCCACCGACACCGCGGCTCCGGCTGTGGTGCCGCCGGCCGTCGCGCCGCCGGCCGTGACACCGCCGACCAGTACTCCGGCCGCCGACCTCCCGCCGGCAATCGTGCCGACCCGGCACCACGACCGGTACCGGAACCAGAACGCGCGGTCGGCGGGCGCGGCGGCGAGCGTCGACCCGACCTCGACCTCGACCTCGACCCCGCCCCGGCCGAACGACTTCGTGCCGCGATTCGATCACCGCCGGTGAGCTACGTCTCGTGGGCGCGGCGCACGACTCGGCGCCGGTTCAACCCGATGGGGTGACCGACGAGCAGCAGGTTGTTGCTCGGATCGAACAGCCCGAACTCACGGACTCGATAGGGCTTGTCGTCGATCGTTCCGACGCGGGAGATGTCGTGCGTGCGCGCCCAACGCGCGTGGAGATCGTCGTCGGGGCTCGCCTCCATGACCCCGGCCGCGAGGATCTCCGCCCGGAACGCGTCGGCGTCGGGCACGGAGAGGCGCGCAACACCGGCGGTGCGGAACGGATCGACATGGGGCTCGAGCGTGAAGTGCAGCTCGATCTCGTCGCGAAGGAGCATGGCGTAGCCGTCGTCTCCTCCGCGGCCGCTCATGAAGCCGAGCCGCCGGTAGAACGCGATCGTCGTGGTCGCGTCGTGCATCGGCAACATCGGGATCGCCGCGCTCGCCGGCTGCGGGTCGCGCGCACCGTCGGCCGCGAACGGTCGGTCGATGTCGGAGATCCGCTCCATCAGGTCGGCCGCGAGCACCAACACCTTGCGCTCGGTCGGCGACAGCTCGCGCACCATCGCGCGCGCGAGCCAGGCGTCACGCTCGTGCACGTCGGCGGTGAGCGCGGCCTCGCCCGCGTCGGTGAGCGCGATGAGGAACTGGCGCGCGTCGGCGCGGTCGCGGGCGCGGGTGACGAGGCCGCCCTCCTCGAGCTCGGCGATGACCCGCGTCATCGACTGTGGTTGCACGCCGTCGGCGGCGGCGAGGGCTCCCGGCGTCATTGGGCCGCCGGCGCGGCGGAGGAGACCGAGCACGCTGAGCTTGGCCGGCGCGAGGCCCCCGGTCGGTCCCTCGGCCCGCACGCGGCGCTGGAACCGGGTGTGCGCCCGGCGGATGGTCGCCGCCGCTCGCTGCTGACGTTCCGAGCTCGGCGGCACCTTTCGTAAGGTAATACGAAGCATTCTCGTCGTCCAGTCGCCCTATTCGAGAGGACGTGCCGTCGACATCAATACGCTGTTGCGTATGACCTGCCGGAGCGCCGAGGCGGCCGTGATCGACTGCGGGCCTTGGCACTGAGGCGCAGAGGGCTGCCCGACGGTTGGGAGCGCATCGTCGATCGACAGGTCGCGGTCTGGCACGTGCTCGATGCCGGCGAACGGGCGACCCTCACCGACACGACCGACTGGCTGCTGCGCCACAAGCACTGGGAAGCCGCCCACGAGTTCGCGCTCGACGACGACATCACGGTCACGATCGCGACCCAGGCGGCGCTGCTGACACTCGGCTTGAGCGTCGACCAGTACCGGGAGGTGAGCGCGATCGTCGTCTACCCCACCGCGATGCAATCGCGCGGCGTCTACGCGGGCCCGATCCCCGGCACGTTGACCGACGGCGTCACGCCGGTGCTCGGCGAGGCGCACGACGGCCGCGGACCCGTGCTGTTGGCGTGGGATCAGGCGCAGGCCGCCGCGCGCGATCCGGGAAGCGGGCACAACGTCGTGTTCCACGAGTTCGCGCACAAGATCGACATGCTCGACAACGTCACCGACGGCACCCCGCCACTCGCAAATCGCCGCGACCTCGATCGTTGGGTCGAGGTCTGCACCGAGGCGTACGAATCGCTGCGGGCCGGCGCCGACCGCCCGCCGCTCCAGGCCTACGGCGCGACCAACCCGGCGGAGTTCTTCGCCGTCGCGACCGAAGCGTTCTTCGACGTGCCGGTCGCGCTGGAAGCAAACGAACCCAACCTCTACGAGATCCTGCGCGACTACTACCGCCAAGACCCCGCCGCGCGCTCGCGTCGCTAGCTCGCCCGCTCAGGTCCGGCCCGGGTTCGCGACGCAGGCGTCGAAACGACCCGCCGGCCGTATCGCGCGGTACTGCTCGACGATCGGCGCGAGCTCGGTCGGGGTCGCGCCGTGCATGATCACACCGTCGACTCCCAGCTCGAACTGGCGAAGCACGCGTGCCGCGCAGCACGCCGAGTCACCGGTCGCCGCGGGCTCGAGCCACTCGGCGGGCAACAACGTGGCGACGTGCTCGAGCACGTCGGTATCGGCCTTGCTGTCGAGCGCGCCGGGGAACGACGACACGACATCGTCGGCGCGAAAGCGCGCGAGCACTTGCGGGTCCCAGCGGTTGGTCTCCACGAGCAGATCGCCGTAGCCCTGCAGATACGTCGCGAGCCGGCCGACGGTCTTCTTCAGCCGCGCCGCCTCGGGCAGGTGGTCGCCGATCGTCGCGTAGCACGACCAGATGCGTACGGAGGCCGGATCACGGCCCGCTTCCTCGGCGGCCCGCCGGACCGTGGCGACGCAGCGCTCGACGGTCTCGTCGGTGAAGTACGTGTGCAACACGACCGCGTCGAAACAGCGACCGGCGAGCGCGAGCGAGTTGGGCCCGAACGCGACGAAGCCGAGGGGGATGTCCTCGTTGAACGACGCGTCGAGGTGGAGCACCGGGAACTTTCCCGCCGGTCCGTCGTGACCGAACACGACCTCGCCGTGCCACAGGCGCCGCATCAGGCCGACGAAGTCTTCGATCTGGGCCGTGGTGATCCGCGGAATGCCGTACGCGTCGAACAGCGGCGCGATCCCCCGACCGAGGCCGAGCGTGAAGCGCCCACCCGTGAGGCGGTGCATCGTGGTCGCGTGCGATGCGGTGACGATCGGGTGCCGCGTGTTGTGATTCGTCGCCGCAGTCGCGATCCCGAGCGTCGACGACACCGCGCCGACCGCGCCCGACAGCGTGAACGCCTCCTTGATGTTGAAGCGTTCGGAGATGAACGCCGAGCCGAGGCCGATCGCCTCACCGACGGCGATCTCGTCGAGCAACTCCGCGGGCGATTGCGGCGCGCCCGCGAGCACGTAGAAGCCGAGCTCGTTCAGCTGGTGCATCTCAACGGCTCAGCCGCGGTGCCGGCGGAGGAACGCGGCGAGCGGGCCGTTGACCTCCGCCGGGTGGCTCAGGTTCGACGCATGGCCGGCCCCGGGGATACGCACGAGCTCCTCGCAGTTGGCAAGCTCCTTATGCAGTTGCTCGGCCTTCTCCATCGGTATCGCGGTGTCGGCCTCGCCGTGGAACACGATCGCGGGCGCGGTGATCTCGGGCAGGCGATCGGAGATGTCGTCGCGGTCGGCCAACGTGCGGTACGGCACCTTGATGAACTCCTTCGGGCGGGCCTGCCACTTGGCGATCCACGGGGAGTGGTCGTAACCGGGGCTCATGATGACGCTCGCGACCGCGGCCGCGAGATCGTCCGACGGCCCGTTGGTCGTCCAGTCTTCGGTCATGGCGTCGTAGACGGGCTGCACGTTCGGGTCCTCGCATCCCGATTGCGTGTCGATGAGGCCGAGCCCGAGCACGCGCTCGGGCGCGACGAGCGCCGCGCGCAGGGAGATGAACCCGCCCTGCGACATGCCGACGAAGAACGCCCGATCGATGCCGAGATGCGAGAGCAGCGCCAGCGCGTCGTCGGTCGAGTCCCAGTAGCTGAACTCCTCGGCCGCCGGCGTCTCGCCGAAGCCTCGTTCGTCCCAAGTGATGCAGCGGAACTCGCCGGCGAGCGCCGCCACTTGCGCCGCGAACATCTCGTGGTCCATCAGGAATCCGTGGCTGAAGATCACGGCCGCGCCGTTCCCGCCGGAATCCTCGAAGTAGATGTGCTGGCCGTTGACGTTCGCGAACGACATCGCAGTCCCTCCCCCTTCGAACCCCGGCAGCCGCCGAGGCCAGGAGCGTACGCCCGCCGACACGCACCGGCACCGTTTCGAAATTCGCTCGCGGCCGGCGAGGTGCATGGGCCAGCATTGGAGACATGACCGACACCGATCTCCCCGCCGTGCTGCGTGAGCAGCGTGACTACTACGCGGCCCGAGCAGCCGAGTACGACGACGCGTACCGGCGCACCGGTCAGTACGACCGCGGGGCGGAGACAAACGCGAGCTGGCAGGCCGACATGGCCGAAGTCACGCTCGCGTTCGACGCGTTGGCGCTCACCGGTGACGTGCTGGAGCTCGCTGCGGGCACCGGGTACTGGACCGAGCGGCTCGTGCGAACGTGCAGATCACTCACCGCCATCGACGGGAGCGACGAGACCCTCTCCGTCAGCCGTCAACGCCTGGGCGCCGCCTCCGAACGCGTGGACTATCAGGTCGCCGACTTGTTCGAGTGGGCTCCGACCAGGGTGTGGGACGCCTGTTTCTTCGGCTTCTGGATCTGCAAGGTTCCCGACGCGCGCCTCGCCGGGTTCTTGCGCGCCGTCGCCGACTCGCTCCGGCCGGGCGGCGTGATCTGCTTCGTCGACAAGGCCGCCGCGCGGAGCGCCGACCAGGAACGCATCGAGCGAACGCTCGATGACGGCCGCCGCTTCACGATCATCGACCGGCCCCGCACCCGCGCCGAGCTCGTTGCGCCGTTCGCCGCGGTCGGTCTCGAGATCGAGGTCGAGACGATCGGCAGCCGGTTCTGCATCGGGCGGGGAACGAAGTCGTAGCTATCGCGACAGTTGGGCGCGGATGCCCTGCAAGTCGTGCTGCACGTCGCGGACGAAGTGGCGCTGCAGCAGCCGGCCACCGGGGAGCGGCGCGGCCTCGAGCTGCGCGTATCGCGTGCGGTCGGCGCCCTCGGGCACGGCCGCCATCACCACGACGAACGCTCGGCCGCGGGCGCGCATCACGCACAGGCCTTCCTCGAGCCGGGCCGTGAACGCAAGCGGCAGCCGGTGCCGCGTCGCGACGAACGAGATGGCTTCGGCGACACCGTCGGGATCGGGACGGCGCGCGGTGATGCGGAGCCGGTCGACTCGCCGGTCGAACGCGGGCACCGAGTGCTCGAGATCCGTCAGCCACGCCCAGGCACGCGCGTACGGCACGTCGAGCACCGCCTCCACGAATCCGCCCGGCATCGCGGCCGCGAGGACGCGTGCGCGCCGGATCGGGTCGAGCGTCGCGGTCGGCCACCGAGCGTTGTTCATCGATACCACCTCCCGGCGAACTCGCGTCGCGCTCGGTGCAGGCGCGACTTGACCGTCCCCTCGGGGATACGGAGCAACGCCGCGACTTCGGCCCCGCCGAGGCCGTCCATGTCGCGCAGCACCAACACCGCGCGGTGCTCGGGCGTGAGCTCGGCGAGCGCGGCGCGAACGTCGACCGCGTCGGTGAGGTCGATATCCGGTGCCGGCCGGTCGACGGGCTCGGCCACGACGTCGCCCGCTCGCGCCTGACGGACCGACTCCCGCACGGCGATGCTGCGCACCCAACCGCGCACCGCGGCCGGCTCCCGAAGGTCCCGGATGTTCCGCAGCACGGCGATGAACGTCTCCTGCATCGCGTCGTCGCCCCGATCGAGCGCGATGGATCCGCAGATCCGCCCCACGTACGGGGTCAAGGCGCGCACGAGCGCGTCCATGGCCATCGGATCCCCCTGTTGGGCCGCGCGAACGAGGTCGTTCACATCACCAAGAGGCGACCGCGCCGCGAAAAGGTTCCAAGACAAATTCGGAACCTAGAGCACCGGTCGCCGCCTCTTTCGAGCATGACAACGATCAACGTGGTTGGCGGCGGGTTGGCCGGCATGATTGCCGCCATCACCGCGAGTGAGAACGGCGCGACGGTCGAGGTGTACGAAGCCCACGAGGAGCTCGGCGGGCGGGCCCGCTCGCTCCCGGGGCCGTGGGTCGCCAACTGGGGCCCGCACGCGCTCTACAACGACGGCCCGCTGTGGGCGTGGCTCGCCGAGCGCGACCTCCTGCCGCCAGTAGTCGGACCGTCGGTGCGCGGTCTGTACCTCCGATACGACGCCGCGCGCCACACCACACCACCGGCGTGCATGCTCCGCTCGATCGGGGTGTTGCGTGCGCGCTCGGTGCCCGATCACCTTTCATTCAGCGATTGGGCCGGCGAGCGTTACGGCGAAGAGGCCGCGCGGCGCTGGGCCGCCGCGGCCGGTGTCGCGACCTTCTTTCACGATCCCGGTTCACTCTCGGCATCGTTCGTGGCCGAACGGCTCCGGCGCGCGTTCGCGCTGCCGTCGGCGGCACGGTTTCCCGTGGGCGGTTGGACCGCGATCGTCGACCGCCTCGTTGGCCGGATGCGCGCGCTCGGCGTGCGGATCTCCGCCGGTGCGACCGTCGACCGGTTGCCGGCCGCGCCGGCAGTCGTCGCGCTCGCCCCGCTCGCGGCGCGGCGCCTCCTCGGCGACGACTCGATCGAGTGGCCCGGCGCGCGCACCGCGCTCCTCGACGTGGGCGTGCGTTCGCGCCGCGGTGACGCCTATGTGATCTCGGACCTCGACGAAGCCGGGTTTGCGGAGCGATTCACACGCAAGGATCACAGCCTCGCCCCCGACGGTCACAGCCTGGTGCAGGCCCAGATGGGATTACGACCGGGCGAGTCGCTCGATGCAGGAGTTGCCCGGATCGAAGCGCTGCTCGATCTCGGGTTCTCGAACTGGCGCGGGCGCGAAGTCTGGCGCCGGCGGGCCGTGGTCGAGAACCAGAGCGGCGCGCTCGATCCTCCCGGTTCCACGTGGCGTGACCGGCCCGCCGTCGACCGGGGCGACGGCGTGTGGTTGTGCGGTGACTACGTCGCGGCTCCCGGGCTGCTCGCCGAGGTGTCGTGGGCGAGCGGCGTGTCGGCGGGTCGCGACGCGGCGAACGCGGTGGTTCCCGCCCGCGCCCGCCGCGTCGGGTAGTCGCGAACGATTTGCCCGAATGTCGGAGAGATTGATTGTCAAGAGTGTGTCGGGTGACGCAGAATTCGCGGCGCGCGAGCCGATGATGAGCGCGTGGTCCGCACCTCCCCCCGGTGCACCCCGACGCTTCGGCCGCGCTCGTTGATCAGCGGCACCGTGGCAGTCGCGGTGCTGAGCGCGCTCGTATGGCATTCGCGCGGACCGGTCGCCTGGGAGCGGCCGATCATCTCATTGCTCCGGCACGCGCAACTGCCGATGGCACGGCCACTCGTGTTGTTGTGGCAGCCGCTCCCGTTCTTTCTGGCCACCATCGGTCTGGCGTGGGCCGCGCTCGAGACGCGTCGCGTGCGGCTCGCAGTGAGCGGCACGCTCGGTTGTGTCTGCGCGACAACTGTCACCGAATACGTGCTCAAGCCGCTCGTCGACCGCCACCATCTCAACTTCGGATCAGCGGTGTTCCCCTCCGGGCACGTCACGGCCGCGGCCGCCTGGGCGATGTTCGCGTTGCTCGTGATCAACCCACCTGCTCGACTGCGCGCCGCCTTCTTCGTCGTTCCGGTTTTGGTGAGTTGGGCCACCATTGCGGCCGGTGACCACTATCCGGCCGACACGCTCGCCGGGCTGCTCGTGGGCGGGATCGTCGTGTACGCCGTCGTGAGCGGCGCCGACCGGCTGATCACGCGGGCGGCCGGGCTCTTCACGTACCGCGCGGGCTACGTTCCTTCGCCGGAGGTTCGACATGGCCATCGACGTGGTGCTGTTAGGTACCGGGAACCCGCTACCCGATCGTGATCGCGCCGGCGCGGCGACACTCGTGCGCGCCGGCGGACGCACAATGCTGTTCGACGCCGGCCGGGGTGTGTGCCTGCGGCTCGTGGCCGCCGGCGTGCTCCCGGTGATGCTGGAGTCGGTCTTCCTGACGCATCTGCACAGCGATCACATCTGCGACCTCAACGACGTCGTGACCACCGCGTGGGTGATGAGTCCGGTGCCGAAGTCGACGCGCATCTTCGGCCCGCCGCGTACACGCGAGGTCGTCGACGGGATGGTCGCGATGTTGCGCCCCGACGTGGAGTACCGGCTCGCGCACCACGAGGATCTCAACTGGGAGCCGCAGCTCGAAGTGGTCGAGGTCACGCCGGGAGTCGTGCTCGAAGACAACGGCCTGCGCGTGATCGCGGCAAGCACCGATCACCGGCCCGTCGAGCCGACGGTCGGGTACCGCGTGGAGTTCGAGGGCAAAGCGGTGGTGCTCGCCGGCGACACCGTGCCGTGCGCGGGGCTCGACGAGCTCTGCGCGGGGGCCGACGTGTACGTGCAGACCGTGCTGCGCGACGACCTCGTGCGCATGGTGCCGATGCAACGCTTCGTCGACACGATCGACTATCACTCGACGGTCGTGCAGGCCGCGCAAACCGCGAAGCGCGGCAGTGTCGGCACCCTCATGCTCACCCATCAGGTGCCCACCCCCGCGGCGGGCAGCGCCGACGAGTGGACGGCCATCGCGCGTGAGCACTTCGACGGCGACATCGTGTTCGGCGAAGACCTCACGTCGATCTCGGTCTGACCTACAACGCGCCCCGTACCACGAGTCCCCGCTCGCTGATCTCCACCGGCAGTACCCGGTAGGCGGCGTCGAGCTCATCGATACGACCCTCGAGCGCGCCCTTGCTCGCGACGTCGGCGTGCAAGATCGTGAGCGAGCCGCCGTCGCCGCCCGCACCGTTCACCTTCCACCCGATCGCACCGCCCGCGGCCGCGACCTCAATGACACGCGTCGCGTCCGCGCCCACGAGATCGGGGTGCAGCGTGCGCTGCGCGTCGGTGTTAGCGACCATCGCGTCGCCGAATGCGCGGAGATCCCGGGCGACCACTGCGTCGCGCGCGGCGAGTGCGGCGTCGCGCAGCTGCGCGAACACCGCGGGGCCTCGCCGCTCGGCGTCGGCAATCACCTGCGAGTGCACGGCTGACGAATCGTGGCCGCGGCCGAGGTACACGAGCGTCAATCGCGGGCCGAGCGCGTCCCACGCCGGAAGCGCGTGCACCGTCGCTTCGGGATAGGGCTCGATCTCGATGAAGTTGATCCCGCCGAACGCGGCGCTCAGTTGGTCTTGGATCCCGCTCTCGATGCCGAGCACCTCCACTTCGAGCCGGTGCGCGGCGTACGCGACGTCGCGCGGTGAAGGCTTCTCGGAGCGCACGGCGGCCAGCGCGCCCAGCAGGGCGACGGCCACGGCCGCGGATGTCCCGGCGCCGCACCCGGGCGGCACGGCCGACCGTACGGTGATCTCCACCGCAAGATCCTCCGGAGGCGGGTACGTGTCGATCGCGGCTTCGAGCAACGGGTGACGCGCAACGCGACGCGCGCCGGGCACGACCGCGTACTGGTCGCCGAACGTCTCGACCGCCAGCACCACCGGATCAGGGCCCGACGCGGCGCGGATCATCACCTCGACACCAGGGCGCACCGCGATGTTGAGGACCCGTCCCGGCCCGCCGAACCACGTGTCGGTCCAGCCGCCGTTGTCGCAGATCCGGACCGGAACCGACACCTCGATCACGCTCAGCACCCCTCCGGTTGGTCGATGACGGTCGGCGTTGCCGCAACCGAAACAGAATTTCGCCGCTCCATGCAACCGATCGGGCCGGGATTCCGTAGTTGGGGTGTGCCGGCCGACCCGAGAACCAGATCGTGACCTCGCGCCGCGACGAGCAATTCCGGGCGTACGTGCTCGCGAACCGAGGCGGTTTGGTGCGCACGGCGACGTTTCTCGCGTCGGGCGATCGGCATCAGGCCGAAGACCTCGTACAGACCGCGCTGATGCGGCTGTACGTCGCGTGGCCACGGGTACGAACCGAGACGGTCGACGCGTACGCACGCAAGGCGATGCTCAACGCGCTGATCGACGATCGCCGGCGACCGTTCGCCCGGCACGAACGCATGAGCTCCGAAGTACCCGACGTCGCGTTCGAAGACGCGCCGCCGACCGAGACCGAGGCCGCGGTCTTCCGTGCCCTCGCCGAGATTCCGCCACGAATGCGCGCGGCTGTGGTGCTGCGTCATCTTTGCGATCTCAGCGTCTCGGAGACCGCCGCCGCGCTCGGCTGCAGTGAGGGCACCGTCAAGAGTCAAACCGCGCGAGCACTCGCGCAACTGCGCGCCGCGCTCGACACGTCCATTCGACCCGCTACGAACCGAGGATCCCATGAATGACATCACCGACCTGCTCGGCCGGCTCGGCCACTCCGGCGGACAACCGCCGTCGGCCGACGTCGTCGACGCCGATCTCGCGCGCGGACGGCAGGCACTCGCGCAGTCTCGTCGCCGCTTGCGTATGCGCGGCGCGGTCGTCGCGGCCACCGCGGTCGGAGCGGCGGCAGTCGTCGGTTTGGCCACCGGGCAGTTCGACGGTTCCGGCGCGGCGAGGCCGTCGGCTGCGAGCACGGGCGTCGCAACGACACATCCAGTGGCCCCGCAGACGACGGCGACCACCGGACCGCCGAGCAAGGTGCTCGCGGTGCGGCTCATCGCCTACACGGGCAAGCAGCTCGCCGGGTTCACCGTCGACCGGGTACCCGAAGGCTGGCATCTCTCGGGATCGACGCAATATGCGCTCACGATCAACCCGCAGGACGACCCCAACAACAACCCCGACGTGTTCGAAGGGAAGCTGACCGTGCTCCTGCAGTCGCAGGACGCGAGCGGTCTGCCCGCCGGACAGGCCGTCTCCGTCAACGGGCAACCCGGCGTCGTCACCGACGACGGCGGGCAGGCCCTCACCTACAACGATGGCAAGGGCCACACCGTGGTCGTGCAGGCACCCGACCGTCTCGCCTGGTCGAGCGCGCAGCTCGTCAGCTTTGCCGAGGGTGTGCACGTCACCGGAAACGTCATCGCCGGCCGCGGCTGACCGGAACGGCCGAGCGACGCCGGCATATCGCACCGAGAGTCTGAATAGAGTCCCCCTCTTGCGGCACTACTTCCTCGTTGACGCACTCCAATCACAGGAATTGTGACGCCAAGCGGGACGCGCACCGACGGCTTTTGACAGCGCGGCGACGCCGTGTTGTGCTTTTCGGACTCAAGGCACGCGCTCGGCCGCCCTCGGCGTTCGCGCTCGGGGACGGGAACACGGACCATGCGCAGATTCGTCGGCGTCTTGTGTGCGGTGCTCTTCGTCGTGCCGGTCGCACTCACCGCGACTCCGGTCGGCGCGGCGGCCGACGTCACGTGCGCGACGTGGGGAGCCAGCATCTCGTTCTCGCCGCCGCTGCCGCAACACGGCAACTCGGCGAAGGTCACGGCGAGCGTCACGGGCACCGAATCGTTCTCGGGGTGTGCAGGACTCGGGATTACGAGTGGCACCGTGTCGTTCAGTGGATCCTTTCGCCAGCCCGAGAACTGCGACACGGCCATATTCTCCGGCGACGCGTTGCGCCTCGTAGGCTCGGACACCATCACGTGGAGCACCGGCCAGACCTCGACTGTCGGAAACTTCTTCCCGCTCGCGGGCGCAGTGACATCCGGCCTGTTCGCGGGAGCGTCCATAGACGCCGGCGCCAGCTACGGATACAGCCCGGCGACGCTTTGCACCGGGCCCGCGGCGACCGCAACTTTCGTCCAGCGCGCACCGTTGACCGTCACGTTGCCCTCGGGCACCACGGGATGCACGAGCGGGCAGCCGTGCAACGCGACTCGGGCCGCGTCGGCAACCGTGCAGGCTCCGGGGCTGACCGTGAAGGTGAGCGGGACGCCGGGGTCTGGAATCGGGACCGTGCATCTCACGATCGCACCCGGGTCATTGCACTGCCCGAAGCTCCCGCCTACGACCGCGCCGGTCGCGAACCTCACCGACCCGGGATTCACGCCGCGCGATCGCCTGACCGTGACCGCGACGTTGCCGCTCGCGTCCGCCACGCAGGCCGAGCTGGTGTGCTTCGACTCGATCGTGCCGTTCAAGAGCGTGTCGAGTCCGTCGGTCGCGAAGCCGGGAACCGCGTTTCTCCTGCAGTGCCCGAAGGTTGCGAACGTCGCGCCGTGCGTCGTCACGAGCAAACAGGTCGGAAGCAACGTTGTGGTGACGTTCGTCGTGCCCGGCGCTGACCCGCGCTTCTTCATCGTGCCGCCGCCGGGAGGCCGACAGGTGTGGATCTCGCACGCCGGCACCGGCAAGGTTGGTGTTTCGTATTCGACGCGCCTGCAAACCAGTGGCGGTCTCGCACCGGTCCGCTGGGCACTGGCGTCGGGATCGCTCCCCAACGGCTGCACGCTCAACGCCCAGACCGGAACCATCTCCGGCAAGCCGACGCAGAAGGGCACCTACCAGACCGTCGTGCAGGCGATCGACTCCGAGAAGCCCCCGAGCAAGGCGAGCCTGCCCATCACGATCACTATCAGCTGAGCGGGACGCGGAGCGGTCGCGGCGTTGCGGATGGCGGATCACCGACCGGCGGCGGGTCTTCGGCATCTACGCTGGAAGCATGCAATCGCCGCGATCAGGATTCCGAATGGGACGGCTCGACCATGTGCACATCCGTGTGCCGGATCGAGCGGCGGCCGCCCGCTGGTACGCAGAGCATCTCGGGTTCGAACCCGTCGAGGCGTACGACTTCTGGGCCACGGGGTTCGAAGGTGGTCCGCTCCAGATCTCGGCCGACGGCGGGAAGACGACGCTCGCGCTGTTCGAGGCCAATGAGGGCCACCCGATGATTCCTCAACAGAATGGCGTGGCGTTCAGCGTCGACGCGGACACGTTCATGTCGTTCGCCCGCTCATTGCCGTGCGGGATCGACAATCCACTCGGCGCGCCGCTCACACGCGCCGACCTCA
>CAZLEC010000058.1:0-12763 GCA_964558245.1 uncultured Burkholderiales bacterium
GGAAGTCGCGGCTGACCACGCCCGCGAAGCCACCCTTGCCGCGCGCGATGTCCATGCCGCGGCCCTGAGCGACCACCTTCAGGTCGGCGCCGGCCGAGAACACCTCGCCCGCGCCGGTGAGCACGACGGCGCGCATCGTGGCGTCGGCCTCGATCTCGTCGAGCAGCCCGGCCATGGTCTGACTCACCTCGGGACTGATCGCGTTGCGCGCGTTCGGTCGGTTCAGGGTGAGCAGCGCGATGTTGCCGCGCCGTTCGAAGGTCACAAGTTCTGCGTCGGAGCTCATGGCTGCGACCCTAATCGTGCGCGAGGGGCGGAGTCATCGACGGCGAGCCGACCATTTCCAGCGGATTTGCCGGCTCGTCGATCGCGGCCGTGACACCCGGCCGGACCAATCGGGTCGCGACCATCACCGCGGCCATCAACACCGCCGATGCGAGCGTGGTCGTGCGCAGTCCCACATGGTCGGCGACCTTGCCCTGGATGATCGAGCCCAGCGGATAGAGCGAGCCGAGGATCACCGTGAACACCGAGAGCACCCGACCCCGGATCTCCGTGGGGACGCGCAACTGCGCGATCGTCGTGAAGCTCGAGAGCGCGCCGAGGTACAGCAGACCGACGGCGAAGATCGCGAAGGCCGAGAGCGCGAGATCCGGAGCCACGGCGTAGGCGGCGAGCGCGATCGGGAGCAGGCTCATCAGCGTCATCAACACGCGCCGGGCCCGGTATCGCTCCACCAGGGAGCCGAGCGAGAACGCCATGAGCACCGCGCCGATGCCCTGCGCGGTGATGAGCACCGTGGTGCCGGCCGATCCGCTGTGGAGCACCTTCAGCGCCATCGCGGGCACGAGCGCGATGAACGGCGCCGCGAAGAACGTGTTGAGGCACATGGCGAACGCCGTGATCCGCAGGCCCGGATCGCGACGTACGAAGCCGAAGCCGTCGGCGATCGAACGAAAGAAACGTTCACGGCGAGCCCCGGCCGAAGGGGGAGGCAGCGTGATGAGCAACATCACGGTGACCACCGCGAGGAAGCTCACCGCGTTCACAGCTTCCGCCCACGCGAAGCCACGCGTCGACGTGCCGGCCACCCCGCCCACGTAGATGACGACTCCGGCAATTGCCGGACCGACCACGCGGCCGAGGTTGTACTGGGCCGACGAGAGCGCAATCGCCCCGGGCAGGTCTTCCACCGGCACGAGGTCGGGGAGCATCGCCTGGAACGACGGGAATCCGAGCGCGGCGCACATGCCGTTGCCGAGCGCGATCAAGGTGATGGTTGGCGCCGAGGGATGGCCGACGACGAACAGCACCGTGAGGAGGCTCGCGAGCGCGGTCTGCACCAGGCTCGTGACGATCATGAGCAGCCGGCGCGGATACCGGTCGGCGAGCGCGCCGCCGATCGGGCTGAAGAACGCGATCGGCAGGAACGCGGCCGCCGCGACCGTGCCGGTCCACGCGGCCTGATTGGTGTGCTTCGTCACGTAGATGCCGAGCGCGATCGACTCCATCCACGTGCCGATGTTCGAGATGAACGCACCCGTCCAGAGGCGCGCGTACGCGGGATGGCGCAACGGCGCGAATGAGATGAGCGGCTTGCGGGGGGCCGCCTCGCCGGCGGCCCCGTCGTCGGCCGTTATGTCGTCGGCCACTGGGGCTCGCGCTTCTCGAGGAACGCGTGCATGCCTTCCTGGGCGTCGTCGAGCTGCGCGTTGTCGACCATGACCGCGCAGGCCAGCCCGTACGCCGCGCGCTCGTCGAGCGCCTCTTGTTCGTAGAACGCCCGCTTGCCGAGCGCGAGCACCGTCGCGCTCGACTGCGCGATCCGATCGGCGAGCTCGAGCACCGCGCCTTCGAGCCGGCCGGCCGGCACCACGCGGTTCACGAGGCCCCACTCCTCGGCCGTGGTCGCGTCGATCATCTCGCCGGTGAACAGCATCTCGAGCACGCGCTTGCGCCCGATCGTCCGGCTGATCGGCACCATCGGGGTGGAGCAGAACAGACCGATGTTCACGCCCGGCGTCGCGAAGCGGGCATCGTCGGCCGCGATCGCGAGATCACACGCGGCGACGAGCTGGCAGCCGGCCGCGGTGGCGACGCCGTGCACCTTGGCGATCACCGGTTGGGGAATCGTGTGCAAGCGCGTCATCAGGTCGACGCACGTCTGGAACAACTCTTCGTAGGCGCGGGCGTTGGGGTTCGCGACGACCTCGCCGAGATCGTGACCGGCCGAGAATGCGGGTCCGCGGCCTTCGATCACGAGCACCCGGATCGACGCGTCGCCCGCCACCCGATCGAGTGCCGCGAGCATCTCGCGCATCAGCGCGAGCGAAAGCGCGTTGCGGCGCTCGGGGCGGTCGAGCGCGAGCCGGGCGATCGGCGCCGTCGCGTCGAGCGACAGGTACTCGAAGTCCATTAGACGCACTTCGCGTCGGTCATGGCGGGTTGCGGGATCCCAACGGTCACGGCGCTCAGCGTACGTTGGGGAATCGAGCGTTGACCCACCTATATAACGGTGTTATAAACGACCGGACGAGAGCGAGGTGTGCCATGGCGGTCACCGAGAACCCCTTCCTCACCGGCAACTACGGCCCGGTGTCCGAGGAGTCCACCACCACCGATCTCACGGTCGACGGTGCGATTCCCGCCGAGCTGCGCGGCCGGTACCTGCGCATCGGCCCCAACCCGTTCGCGACGCCGACGGGTCCGTATCACTGGTTCGTCGGCGACGGCATGGTGCACGGGATCGAGATCGACGGCGGCGAGGCCCATTGGTACCGCAACCGTTGGGTGCGCACCGACGACATCGCGCGTGCGATGGGCGAGGAGCCGGTGCAGGGCCCGGTGCCGCCGCTCTACGACACGAGCAACACGCACGTGATCGGTCACGCGGGCCGCATCCTCGCGTTGACCGAGGGCTCGATGCCCTACGAGCTGTCGCCCACGCTCGAGACGCTCCGGCGAACCGACTTCGGCGGACCGCTGCCGACCGGGTTCACCGCCCACCCGAAGGTCGATCCGCTCACGGGGGAGATGCTGGCGTTCGCGTACTGGTTCGCCGAGCCGTACCTCACGTATCACGTGATCGACGCGGCCGGGAAGCTCGTCCGCAGTGAGCCGATCACCCTGCCGCGCTCGGTGATGATGCACGACTTCGCGGTCACGCGCGACAACGTGCTCTTCTTCGACCTGCCTGTGGTGTTCGATCTCGAGACCGCGCCGTTCCCGTTCCGGTGGGAAGAGGATCACCAGGCCCGGGTCGGCGTGATGCCGCGAACCGGCGGCGACGCCGACGTGCGTTGGTTCGATGTGGATCCCTGTTACGTGTTCCACCCGATGAACGCCTTCGACGACGGCGACACCGTGGTGGTCGACGTTCCGCGCCACCCGACCATGTTCAAGCGCAGCAAGGTCGGCCCGAACGACGGCGGCGTCCCCACGCTCGAGCGGTGGACGATCGACCTGCCGGCCGGCAAGGTGCGCGAGGAGCGGATCGACGAGCGGGGCCAGGAGTTCCCGCGCGTCAACGAGACGTTGCTCGGTTCCCGCCATCGCTTCGGCTACGCCGTTCGCGTCGACACCCAGGATTCCTTCGACGGCGCGAACTACCTCAAGCACGACTTCGTGGCCGGCACCACGCAGGAACACGATTTCGGGAAGGGTCGGATCCCGAGCGAGTTCGTGTTCGTTCCGAGCGAGGCGGCCACGAGTGAGGACGACGGGTGGCTCATGGGCTACGTGTACGACGCCGCGGTCGACCGCTCCGACTTCGTGATCCTCGACGCGCACGATTTCGGTGCCGCGCCCGTCGCCACCGTGCACCTGCCCGTGCGCGTGCCCTACGGCTTCCACGGCAGCTGGATCCCCGACTCGCAGTAGACCGTCAGCGGCTCGCGAGCCAGGCGGCTTCGGCTTCGCCCATCGCGGTCGACGGCGGACCACCGACGAACGGCCACAGCTCCTCGGCGATCCGGCGGAAGTTCGCGGTCGGGCGGAGCCGGCCGAGCACCGCGGTGAGGCCGAGATTGATGCGTTGGGTGATCACGAACGCGGGCGGCACGTTCGCAGCTCGCGCGACGTGCGCGTAGCGGCCGTTCGGATCGAAGTACATGCGCACCGTCTCCGACGAGTACTCGGGCTCGATCGTGAACACCGCGTCGTTCATCACGAGCTCGTAGAAGTGACCGAAGTAACCGGCGACGTCGTCGTCGCTGATGGCGGGATCGCGGCGGAGCACGTGGTGGTCTTCCAGCAGGCGGCGAAACGCGGGCACGTCGTGTTCCACGACGAGCAGGCGGATCAACGACTCGAAGAGCTCGACGTCGGCGGGGAGGTACCGCTTCACCAGCCCGAAGTCGAGGAACGTCACGTGACCTCCCGGGCGGAACAGGTAGTTGCCCGGGTGCGGATCACCGTTGAACGCGTGCAAGCGGTAGATGCTGCCGAACACGAAGCGGTAGATGGCTTCGGCGGCGAGGTCGCGCTCGGTCTGCGACCACTGCTCGACCTCTGCGAAACGTGACCCGACGGCGAGCTCGGTCGTGAGGACGCGGCGCGTCGACAGCTCGTCGATCACTCCCGGCACCGAGATGTTCGGGTGGCCGCGGAACGCGTCGACGAAGAAGCGTTGGTTCACGGCCTCGTTCCCGTAGTCGAGCTCTTCGGTGAGGCGCGCGCGCAGCTCGTCGACGAGCGGTCCGGGATCGAGACCGGGGAACATCATCCCGAGCGCGCGGAAGAGCAGATCGGTGTTCACGAGGTCGGCGCGGATCGCGTCGTCGACGCCCGGATATTGCACCTTCACCGCCACCGCGAGTCCCGACTGCGTGACCGCCCGGTGCACCTGCCCGATCGATGCCGCGGCGATCGGCTCCGGATCCCACTGCGCGAAGACGCGCGCCGGGTCGGCGCCGAGCTCGTCTCGGACGACCTGCGCGGTGAGCTCCGCCGACATGGGCGGCGCGTCCTGCTGCAACGACGCCAGCGCGGCGCGCACCGGTTCGGGCATGCCGTCGTCGAGGTAGCTCGCCATCTGGCCGATCTTCATCAACGCGCCCTTCATGTTCCCGAGCGCGGCGGCGACCTGCGCGGCGGTGCGCAGCTGATGCTCGGACTCGAGCTGGTCGCGCCGTTCGCCGGAGGCGGTGACCAGCCGGGCCCGGTGCACCGCGTGGGAGGCTCCGGCCCGGGCTCCCACCGCCGCGAGCTGGGCGTTGCGCGAAGCGAAGGTGGTGCTCGACACGGGCTGCGGACGCCGCCGCCGGACGCGTCGGGCAGCGAGCGCGACCGCGGCCAACACGGCCGTGCCGATCGCCCAGGTCCGGCTGCGCATCGGGCCAGCTTGGCAGTCGGGAGCTCCGGCTTCGTACACTTGACCGATCGGTCAAGATTTCCCGGGGGCCTCGGAGCCACCCGCGTAGCCACGAATGAGGGACGCCGTGACGACTGACACCGTGACCGCCGACGAGCAGCTCGTACGAGACCGGTGCGACGAGCTCCTCGCCGAGCACGACCCGAAGAAGACCCGTCCGGCCGACGTGCTCGCCGCGCAGTACGACGCCGGCCTCGCGTGGGTGCACTTCCCCGAGGGCTTCGGGGGCCTCGGCGTGTCACCGAAGCTCCAGAACGTGGTGAACGCCAGGCTCACTGCCGCCGGCGCGCCGCTCCCTTACGGACGCAACCCGATCGGGCACGGCATGTGCGCGCCGACGATCGTGACCCACGGGAGCGACGAGCAGAAGCGCCGGTACCTCCGGCCGTTGTTCACGAGCGAAGAGATCTGGTGCCAGATGTTCAGCGAGCCGGGCGCCGGATCCGACGTCGCCGGCCTCTCGACCCGCGCGATTCGCGACGGCGACGAGTGGATCATCAACGGCCAGAAGGTGTGGACCACGCTCGCGCACGTCGCGCGATTCGGCATCGTCATCGTGCGCACCGACACGGAGAAGCCGAAGCACAAAGGGCTGACGATGTTCGTCGTCGACATGCAGGCGCCGGGTGTCGAGGTTCGTCCGCTGGTGCAGGCGACCGGTGAGGCCGAGTTCAACGAGGTGTACTTCACCGACGTGCGGGTGCCCGACAGCGAGCGGCTCGGCGACATCGGCGAGGGCTGGCACGTGTCGCTCACGACGCTGATGAACGAGCGCGTCTCGATCGGTGGCCAGGTGCACCCGCAGGGGTCGGGCCTGATCGCGCTCGTGCGGCACATCTACGAGCAGCACCCCGAGGCCGCGGTCGGCGCCGCCCGCGACGAGTTCGCGCGCTTGTGGATCGAGGCCGAGGTGAACCGGCTCACCAACATCCGGGCGTCACAGAGCCGCAAGAAGGGCACGCCCGGGCCCGAGGGGTCGGTGGGCAAGCTGGCGATGGCGCTGCTGAATCAGCGGATGATGGACTTCACGATGAACCTCATGGGACCCGAGGCGATGCTGTATCCGGCCGGCTATCCCATGTCCCGACCGACCACGGCCATGGACCTGTCGAGCCCGCAGAAGGCGTTCCTTCGCGTGCAGGCCAATTCCATCGAGGGGGGTACGACCCTCATCATGAAGAACATCCTCGGCGAGCGGGTGCTCGGCCTCCCGGGCGACATCCGGGTCGACAAGGACCGCCCCTGGAGCGAGGTCCCCCGCAGCTGACCGGCCCAGGTCCTGAGGCGTCTGTGGACCACACGTCGTGTGGTCCACAGACGCCTCGGTCGGTCGCGGACCGGCGGACCCCCGGTACTTGGGTATTGACGGCGGGCCACCGCCGCCGGAAATGTCGCGCGACGCGGCGACGCCGGCTGGAGTCGGCGAAATCGCCCTGAAGATGCGGTGCCGACATGCCGACTCCCAACAGGATGTTTGCAAAACGCCGGGGTGTAGTCGCGCTCGCTCTCGTCCTGACCGCCTCGCTGGTGGCTCCGGCCGCCGCGCTCGCGTCACCTTCGACGTCGACCTCCACGTCGACGACGAAGCCGAAGGCGAAGCCGACCACGACCTCGGGCCCGAGCACCACGACCACCACGATCGACCCGTCGAGCGTGCCGCCACCCCCCGCGTTCACCCTGCCCCTCGACCTCGGCCTGCAGCTGCTCGCCCAGAAGGACCAGGCCAACCAGGACATCCAGACCTACGGCGCCAAGCTCCCCGGCGACCGCAAGAGCGAGGCGGCCGTGGAGGACACGTGGCGGGGCCTCAAGCGTCAGCTCGCCCGGCTCGAGGCGCGCGAGCGCCGGACCCAGCGGGAGCTCGACGCCGCGCACGCCGACATCCAGGCTGCGGCCGTCGAGGCGTACATGGACTCCGGCAGCGACCGGCTCGAGGCCGCGATCTCGGCGATCGGCAGTGCGACCAGCGCGATGGACGCCGGCCGCACGATCCACCTCATCGGCTCGTTCGGTGACCAGCAGAACGAGCTGATCCAGCAGTATCTGGCCCTGCAGAAGCAGCTGGGTGCCGAGCAGCGGCAGGTCGCGGCCCGCAAGAAGGCGGCCGACGCGATGCTCGTGAACGCGGAGCTGAAGGTCACCGACGACCAGACCGCGATCGCGCATGCACACGTTCGCCTGACGGCATCGGTGATCGGCATCTTCAAGTTCGAGCAGGCCGCGACCAGCGCGTCGAGCCCGATCCTGGGTCCGAGCCTGCTGTCGGCGCAGCAGCTCGCCGACTTCGTGCGGACGTCGGGCTACAAGCCGCGCATCACCGTTCCGCTCGGCGTGCTCGCCAACGACTACATCAAGGAAGGCGAGAATGCGGGCGTCCGCGGCGACGTCGCGTTCGCACAGTCGATCCTCGAGACCGACGGCTTCTCGTTCCCCGGTGGCGGCCAGGTCGCGGTGCAGGACAACAACTTCGCGGGCATCGGCGCGTGCGACTCCTGCCCGCACGGCTTCTCCTTCCCGACGGCCGACATCGGTGTGCGCGCGCAGATGCAGGACCTGCGGATCTACGTCGATCCGACGCTCACCGACACGACGCTGAAGCAGCCGCTCGTGATGCCGAAGATGCTCGGCCTCGGTTTCCGCGGCAAGGTGCAGACGTGGTGGGACCTCTGGGGGACGTGGGCAACCGGCGCGTTCTACGGTCAGCGCGTCTACGACATCTATACAGCGATGGTCGCGTTCGCGAAGAACGACCCACCGCACAAACCGGTTCCGGGCTGATCACCGCGCGGTCAGCCGCACCGGGAGGCGGCGGATCCCGGTGTGCTTGTTGCTCCGCGTCCACTCGACCGGGCCGCTGAGGTCGATCGTCGCGATTCGTGCGAGCAGCTCGGTGAGCACGACGCGGATCTCGAGCCGCGCCAGGCTCGCGCCGAGGCAGTGGTGGACGCCGTGACCGAATCCGAGGTGCGGATTCGGTTGGCGGCGAACGTCGAAGCGGAACGGATCGGTGAACACGCGCTCGTCGCGATTCGCCGACGCCTCCCAGAACACGACCTTCTCGCCGGCGCGGATCTCGTGGCCGCCGAGATCGACCGGCCGGGTGGCGGTGCGGCGGTTGTAGGCCGCGGGATGGGTCCAGCGCACGATCTCCTCGACGCCGGTCGGCATCGCGGTCGGGTCGTCGCGCAGGACCGCGAGCTCGTCGGGGAACTCCGTGAGCGCCACGATCGCGCCGGCGATCGCGTTGCGCGTCGTGTCGGCGCCGGCCGCCCACAGCAAGCTGAAGAAGAACTGCAGCTCCTGGTCGGTGAGCTGGGGCGGATCCTCTCCGGGCAGTGCCGCGTTGCAGACGACGGAGAGCATGTCGTCGGCCGGGTGCGCGCGTTTCTCGGCGATCAGTCGTGAGCCGTACTCGAACATCGCGACGGCCGCGCTCGCGACGTCGTCGGTGGTCTCGAACGCCTCGCGGTCGTCCTTGAAGTCGAAGCTGTGCTCGATCCAATCGAAGAGTTGGTGGCGGTCCGCTTCCGGGATCCCCATCAGGATGCAAATCGCCTGCATCGGGAGCTCGCCGGCGACGGCCGAAACGAAGTCGCACGCGCCGGCGTCGAGCGCGTCGTCGACCAGGCGCGCGGTCCGGCGCCGCAGCTCCGACTCCAAACGCGCGATCGTCCGCGGCGTCAACCCCTTGCTCACCAACATGCGGACCCGTTGATGACGCGGGTCGTCCATCATGTTGAGCATCATCCCCGCGACGGGCAGGTCGGGGATCGTCGTGCCGCCGTAGGGACGGTCACCGCCGGTCTCCGAGGAGAACGTCACGGGATCGTGGATCACCGCCATGCACTCCGCGTGCGTGTGCACCGACCAGAAGCCTTCGCCGTCGGGAGTGTGCGCGGTGGGCTCGTGCCACCACACCGGCGCGGCCGCCCGCAAGGTCGTGAACAGCGCGTGCGGGAAGCCGTGCGCGAACTGGTCGAGATCCGTGAGATCGATCCCGGCGGGCTCCACGGCACCATTGTCGCGTTCGGGAAGCATCGCGACTCGACCTCGGTTGAGACTCAGGTCCGCTGATCACCTGGAGACCGCATGGCCGCAGTCCACGACTTCAATCGCTCCGTCATCGACGAGTTCCGCACCCACGACGGCAAGGTCGGCGGTCCGTTCGAGGGTGCACCGCTCCTGTTGCTGACCACGACGGGTGCGAAGACGGGTCGCCGGCACACGACCCCGGTCGTGTACCTGCCCGACGGTGATCGCATGGTCGTGTTCGGGTCGAAGGCGGGCGCGCCGAGCCATCCGGCGTGGTACCACAACCTCGTCGCCAACCCGACGGTCTCGGTCGAGCTGCCCGGCGAGCGGTTCGACGCGCGCGCCGTGGTCCTCGAAGGTGACGAGCGCGATCGCTTGTTCGACCGGCAGAAGTCACTGATGCCCGGCTTCGCCGACTACGAGCGCAAGACGACGCGCCTGATCCCCGTGATCGCGCTGGAGCGCATACCGAGCGAGTAGCGTCTCGCTGTTGGACGAGCACGACGACCCGCGCTGGATACGGGTCGTGGCGTTCGCGATCGCGGCGGCGGTCGCCGCCTTCGGTGCCGTCGGCCTCCTCCTCGCAGTACTCGGGTGGTACCGGCGGCCGGTGGTGCTCGTCGCCGGCGCGGTGGTGTTCGTCGCGCTGTGCCTTCTCGCGCGGCCACTGCTCCCGCGCCGCGGTGAGGTGAGCCGAGCCGCGCAGATCGGGGCGGTCGTCGCGGTGGTCGCGATCGTCGCGATCACGATCTGGAACGTCTCCAACGCGTCGCAACAGGTGCTCGTGATCCGCGACGGCGGCACGTACATGAATGCGGGGAAGTGGGTCTCCGCGCACGGCACGCTGGAGGTCAAGCCGTTCGCGGGTCCCTTCACCCCCAAGCTCCTCGCCGCGAGCTCGGCGGGGATGAGCCGCGAGGGGAACCACCTCGAGTTCACGCTCGAGCACATGGTTCCGGTGCTGCTCGCCGAGGCGCAGGGTCTCGGCGGCGATCGCCTCATGTTCGACGCGATCCCGCTGCTCGGCGGTGCCGCGCTGCTCGCGTTCTATCTCTTCGCGCGACGCGTCCTGCGATATCCGATCGCGGCGCTCGGCGCGATGCTTTGCCTGGGGTTGTTGATGCCGCAGGTGTCGTTCTCGCGCGACAGCACCACCGAGATCCCGATGCAGGTGTTGCTGTTCACAGCGGCGTGGTTGCTCTGCGACCGCCGAACCCTTCGGCACCGGGGCGCCGCGTTCACGGCCGGGCTGTTCCTCGGATTGCTCCAGGCGATCCACATCGACGGGTTGGCGTTCGTCGTGGGGTTGCCGTTCGTGTGCCTGTTCTTCTGGCTCGGCACCGATCCCGCCGATCGGCGCCAGGTGGGTTGGGCGATCCTGTTCGCCGGCATCGGCGCCGCAGTGGGCGCGTCGATCGGGTTCTTCGATCTGGTCGTGCGCAGTCACCTCTACCTGCGAACGCTCCGCGCCGACCTCGAGAAGCTGTCGGTCGGCGCGGTGGTCGCGGTCGTGGTAGCGGTTGTGTTGTTCGCCGGGTTCCGGCGCTGGTCGCGGCGCGCGGCTGATCTGGTCCCGCGCCTGCGGCGCGCGCAGGGACCCGCCGCGCGCGTCGTCGGCGGGGTGGTGGTGTTCGCCGGATTCGGCGCCTGGTTCCTCCGCCCTCATCTGCAGACCGTTCGGGGCGCTCCCAACATCGTCGTGAAAGCGGTGCAGCTCCGGACGCATCTCACAGTCGATCCCACGCGCCGCTACTTCGAGCACTCGATCCAGTGGATGAGCTGGTACGTCGGACCGATCACGCTCGCGCTCGCGATCGGCGGCGCCGGCTACGCGACATGGGCTTTCGTGCGCGGTTCATTGCGCCTCCCGGTGCAGGTCGCCGGGTTCGTGCTCGGGCCGCCCGCGCTCCTCTACATCTGGAAGCCGAGCATCACGTCCGATCAGATCTGGTCGATGCGGCGTTTCCTGCCGGCCGCATTTCCGATCGTGGTGCTCGGCGCCTTCGGCGCGCTTTGCGTCGTGGCCGCGCGCAATCACCTCGGCTTGCCCGCCGCGCGCCGCGCGCTGGCGCTCGTACTCGGTGTGCTCGCCGTCGCGTTCCCGGTGTACACGATCCGGAATGTGTCGAGGATGACGAGTCAGCGCGGATATCCGTCGGCCGTGCAGGACGCGTGCAACATCGTCGGCCGGAGCGGCGCGATCGTCGTGCCGCAGGAGTCGTCGCCGCTCACGTGGCTGTACGACCCGCAGACGTTGCGCTCGTTCTGCAACGTTCCCGTCGCGATCATGCTCTCCGGTCAGAGGTCGGCGTTGTCGACTCGTTTGCCGGGCGGGAAGCTCGATCCCCGGCTGCTCCACACGCTGGCGCGAGAGTGGGAGCACCAGCACCGCACGCTCTTCATCGTGGCCGGCAGCGCGCGCACGATCCGGAAGCTGTTCCCCTTTGCGACCATTCGGGTCGTGCCCGGCGTGGCCAACCCGCACCTGCTCGTGCAGACGCTCGTGAGCCGACCCGACGCGTTCCAAACGGAGCGACTCTCGTTCGCCATTGCCCGGGTGCCGACCGGTTAGCGGCGACAGGAGGGCCGGTGGCCGAATTCGTGGAGCTCGGCGGTACGAACGTGAGCATCGATCGGCTCGCGCCCGACGTACCCGCGCCCGACGACCCGCAGCTGACCGCGGCCATCGCCCGCCTCCAGGACGAGCCGCGAGGTGAGCGGGTTCCGCCGGATGGCTGGCGGGTGCTGCGCGAAGACGACGAACGAGTGATCGTCGCCGCGTTCGATCCGGTCTGGCCGGGTTGGACCGTCGTTTCGTTCCGTCGTGTCGAAGGTCGTTGGGAGTGGGCGGGAGCGTCGTACGGCCGCACGCCGCGTCCGACCGCGAGCGAGCGCGGTCGGGGTTTCTCGCTCCGATTCGCGGCGAAACGGTACGACACCCGTGCGGGAGAACCGCTCGACGTCTCGGTGATCCTGACCAACGGCAGCCCAGGCACCTACGACGGTTTCCGGCCGCGCGTGATCGGGAGTCTGCGCCTCGTTGGATCGAACGACTGGATGCCGTCGTGGGTCGCGTTCAGGCTCATCGGCATTCCGTGCAAACTGGGCCCTGGTGAGCACCTCGAGCTGGCGGTGGCGTTCGGTTCGGTATCACCGGCCGCGGGTGTCTACGAGATCCGCGCGACGGTCGGCGAGCTCGATCTCACGGCCGGTGGTGCGCAGCTGCACGTGCGCGCGCAGTAGTGCGCGGGGTCGGCGGGTTCGAGCTGTGGTCTCCGGTCCGGCATTGAGATGATCGGCAACTCGCCGCGAGTGGTGATCCTCAACGGCGGTTCGAGCGCGGGCAAGACGACGCTCGCG
>CAZLEC010000059.1:0-12650 GCA_964558245.1 uncultured Burkholderiales bacterium
TCCGGCCTCACGTACACGACCTTCGAGTACGCAGGCCTGCACGTGCGCGAGCCCGCGTCGACCACCGAGACCGTGCAGGTCGAGGTCGAGGTTCGCAACACCGGGCCGCGAACCGGCACCGAGGTGGTGCAGCTCTTCGTGCGCGACGAAGTCGCACGCGTCGCGCGCCCCGACCGTCAGCTCGCGGGCTTCGCGCGCGTCGAGCTGGCGCCGGGTGACGCGGCGACGCTGCGTTTCGGCGTCGACCCGACCCAGCTTGCGTACTACGACGAGGACATGCGGCTCGTCGTCGAGCCGGGAACGGTTCGGGTGATGGTCGGCGGGCTCGAGCAGGTGTTCGACCTGACCGGCCGCGAGCGCGAGATCGCACCCAACGATCGCCGGCCGACTCTGTCTACTGTCGGATTCGCCTCGTAGCGGCGGCTCCGCCGCGGCCGGCGGCGCGACTCCTCCGGCCGGTCGTAGCCTGACGCCGTGGCTGACACCGAGACCGTCCGGCTGCGCTGGCGCAAGAGCGAGACGCACGGGCTGTTGCCCGACCCCGAGCCGCGTCCGATCCGGCACACGTTGTTCTCCACCGACGACCATCTCGTCGAGCCACCCCACATGTTCGAAGGTCGCCTCCCCGCGCGCCTGCAGGCGGAGGCGCCCAGGGTCGTCGAGACCGAAGAGGGCCACGAAGTGTGGAAGTTCGACGGGAGGATCTTCTTCCAGGTCGGGCTCAACGCGGTCGTCGGCCGCAAGACCGAGGACTGGAAGGTCGAGCCGACCCGGTTCGAGGAGATGCGCGCCGCCTGCTACGAGGTGAACGCGCGCGTCCGCGACATGGACATCAACGGCGTGTGGGCATCGGTGAACTTCCCGTCGCAGATCACCGGCTTCTGCGGCTCGGTGTTCTCCCGCTGCGAAGATCCCGAGCTCGGTCTTGCAGTGACGCGCGCGTGGAACGACTGGTTCTTCGACGAGTGGTACTCGCCGCATCCCGATCGCATGGTCCCGATGGGCATCACGTATCTCGCGGATCCCGAGCAGGGAGCGGCCGAGATCCGCCGCAACGCGGCGCGCGGCTTCACCGCCGTCACGCTGCCCGAGATGCCGCACCGCATCGGGATGGAGCCGATCTTCTCGGCGTGGTGGGATCCGATCATCGCCGCGTGTGCGGAGACCGACACCGTGATCTGCCTGCACGTCGGCTCGACCGGTGTCGCCGACATGCCGAAGGGCGCGCCGATGGTGCCGCTCGGCGCCACGCTCTTCGGACAACTCTCGCTGAGCGCGTGTGCCGAATGGCTGTGGTCGGGCTACGCGGTGAAGCACCCCGACCTCAAGATCATCATGAGCGAGGGTGGCATCGGCTGGGTGGCGATGCTGCACGACCGCCTCGAGAACATCGTCGACAGGTCGGGCTACGGCCACTACTTCCCCGGCGAGATGCGCCCGGCCGAGATCCTGCACCGCAACTTCTGGTTCTCCACGATCGACGACCCGTCGACGCTCTCGACGCGCGAGACCGTCGGCGTCGACCACATCACGTTCGAGTCCGACTACCCGCACGGCGACGGCACCTGGCCCGACACCCAGACCGTGTTCGCCGACGTGTTCGGCGGCCTGGCCGCCGACGAGATCGCCAAGATCTCCCACGAGAACGCGGCCGCGCTCTTCCGCCATCCCCTGCCCCCGCCCGGCAACCCGCACGCGATCGGCGTCCGGCGCTGATCAAGGCACCGAGTGGTCCGCTCGGCCCCTTGCACGAGGGGCCGAAAGCGGATTAACTGGCCCGTCCAGGGACAAACAGCCCGAGTGGGGTGAGTGGGCGGTGCAGAGGCGGAGCATGGATGCGGCGCGGCGCCGTCTGTTCGCGTGCGCGATCGGAGCGGTAGTCGCCGTCGGTGTCAACGCCGCGCCCGCGTGGGCGGCCGCGCCCGGCGTACCGGCGCAACCGACCGTCAAGGCCGGCAACGGGAAGATCGCGGTGTCCTTCCTCGCGCCCGACAACACCGGGAATCCGGCCATCGCCGGTTACAAGGCGACCTGCACCGACGGCACGACGCCGACATCCAACACCGTTTCCGGCTCGCCGCCCGATCCCGTCACCATCACCGTCACCGGCCTCACCAACGGCACCAGCTACACGTGCACGGTCGACGCGACCAACGCCGACGGCACCAGTGGCGAGTCGCTCCCGTCCGCACCTGCGACCCCGGGCCCGACCGCGCCCGACGCGCCGGCCCAACCCACCGTCGCGCGCGGCAACGCGCAGATCACCGTGACGTTCGGCGCGCCGGCCGACAACGGCAGCGCGATCACCGGCTACACGGCGAACTGCGCATCGATCGACGGCGGCGCTCCCAACTCCAACACCTTGGCCGGCGCCACCGCGACCCCGATCGTCGTCGGCGGACTGACGAACGGTCACATCTACTCGTGCGCGGTGACCGCCACCAATGCCATCGGCCCGAGCGCGCCGTCGGCGAGCTCCCCGACGATCCTGGTCGCGGGTGTGCCGAACCAACCCGCCGCGCCGACGCTCGTCGCCGGGAACGCGCAGCTCATCGTCAGCTTCGCGGCGCCCGTCGCCAACGGCAGCGCGATCACCGGCTTCACAACCACGTGCACCGACGGCGTCACGCCCGTGTCCAACACCGGCACGACGTCACCGATCACCGTCACCGGCCTCACCAACGGCCACAGCTACACCTGCAACGTCACGGCCACCAACGCCGCGGGCCCGAGCCCCGCGTCGCCCGATTCCCTGCCCGCGGTGCCGGCGACGGTGCCGGCCACGCCCGCCGCGCCGGCGCTCGTCGCCGGGAACACCCAGCTCGTCGTCACCTTCGTCCCACCTTCCGACAACGGCAGCGCGATCACGAGCTTCTCCACGACCTGCACCGACGGTGTCACCCCGGTGTCCGCAACCGGCACGACTTCACCGATCACCGTCACCGGGCTCACCAACGGCCACACCTACACGTGCACGATCACTGCCATCAACGCGGCCGGTCCGAGCGCGGCGTCGGCGGCGTCGCTCCCGGCAGTGCCCGCGGCCGTGCCCTCGGCGCCCGCGCAGCCGGCGGTTGCCGGCGGCAACGCGCAGATCGTCGTCACATTCGTCGCGCCCGCCGCGAACGGCAGCCCCATCACGAGCTACATCGCATCCTGCACCGACGGCACCACTCCCGTCGTCAACACGGGCGCCGCGTCGCCCATCACTGTTTCGGGCCTCACCAACGGTCACTCGTACGCCTGCAGTGTCGCCGCCGTCAACGCAGCCGGCGTCGGCGCGGTGTCGCCCGCTTCCGCGCCGCTGATGCTCGGCCTTCCCGACGCGCCGGCGCAGCCGACTGTCGCACCCGGCAACACGCAGTTGACCGTCACCTTCGCCGCGCCGGCCGATCACGGCGTCAGCATCACGAGCTACACCGCGACCTGCACGTCGAGCGACGGCGGCGTGCTCGGGACGTCATCGGGCCCGAGCTCGCCGCTCACGGTGACGGGGCTCACGAACGGCAACACCTACACCTGCGCGGTGACCGCCACCAACGCCGCAGGCACGAGCGCGTCGTCGCCGCCGACCGTGACCGCAGTGCCGGCCGGCACACCCACCGCGCCGACCCTGCCGATCGCAACCGCGGGCAACGAGCGCATCGTCGTCGCGTTCAACCCTCCCGCCGGCAACGGCGGCTCGATCACCGCCTACACCGCGACGTGCACCGCCCCGAGCACCGGCGTCAGCAGCACGGTGTCGGGCCCGGGCTCGCCGCTCACGGTGCCGAACCTCCTCAACGGTGAGAGCTACAGCTGCACGGTCACTGCGACGAACGCGGTCGGCACGAGCGCGCCGTCGCCGGCCGTGCTCGCGATTCCGGCAACGGTTCCGGCCGCGCCGACGATCGTCGCCGCGGCAGCCGGCACCGCCGAGATCACCGTGTCATTCTCGCCGAACGCCGACAACGGCACCCCGATCAACGGTTACACCGTGACCTGCGCGTCGAGCAACGGCGGCATCACTCGTTCAACGGTGGGAACGGGCTCGCCGATCACGGTTCCCAACCTCACCAACGGCAACAGCTACACGTGCAAGGTGTCGGCAACGAACGCGGTCGGACCCGGCGTCGGGTCGGCTGCGTCGGGCGCGTTGATCGTCGGATCGCCCGGCGCGCCGACGCTGCTGTCGATCGTCTCGGGGCCGGCCCCGAGCGCAAAGGGTTCGCTGAAGGTGTCGTTCCGAGCCGGACCGAGCAACGCGAGCTCGATCCTGTCGTACCGCGTCACCTGCACGCCGACGTCGGGCGGGGCGAGCCACTTCAAGAACGGCGCGACCTCACCCATCTCGGTCGCGGGCCTGGCGACGGGCCACGCGTACTCGTGCTCCGCGGTTGCCACGAACTTCTTCGGGGTGAGCGCCGCGTCGAGCCCCATGGTCGGGAGCGTCGGCACGCCCGGACTGCCCAGGGTCGTGAAGGTCCTGACGGTCTCGCACGGCTTGGCCGTGCTGGTCGCGCCGCCGGCCGCCAACGGCCACCCGATCACCGGCTACCGCGCGCGGTGCACGTCGCCCGACGGGGGCGCGCCGACCAGCCCGACGCAGGCCACGAGCCCGATCATCGTGAACAGGCTGACGGCGGGCAAGACGTACACGTGCATGGTGACCGCACTCAATGCTCGCGGCTCGAGCCCGGCGGCCACGGTGGGCCCGGTCGTCGCGGCCGGCGTGCACGCCCAGAGCGTCACGACCTGCTCCGGCCACCGCGGGAACGTGCGCGCAACCCCGGGCCTCTTGCTGGCCCTCCCCGTACGGAATAGCTTCAGCTTCGGGGCCACGTTCAGCACGTGCTCCGGACCGTACGTACACGCGGTCGGGATATCGGTCTCGTTCCGGACGACGAACGCCCTCAGCTGCCAGAGTGTGATCGGCACGCGGATCGGCGGTTCGGGAACCTTGACTTGGAAAGCGCCGGTCGGCTTGGGGACGTCGGGAACGACGATGCAACTCGTGATCGGCTCGACTGCGGGCCACACCACCACGGCGCACTTCTCCGGCACCGTCACCTCCCACGCCAGTGTGTTCTCCGGGACGCACATCACCGGAACCCTCACGTTGCAACGCGGTCTGCACGCGGCCGCGTCGGGCGGTGACTGCACACCGTCGAAGTTGCTCGGCAGCTTCTCCGTCACCTCGGCCAGCATGACCATCTCGTGAGACGGCTCGCCCGGCGCAAAAGCGTGGGCGCGCTCATCGCGGTCTCATCATTGCTCGTGCTCGTCGCGTCGGCGGGCGCGCCGAGCATCGTCCCACTGATCGGGGTGCGATCGTCGGGCGCCGCGCTCACCGGCATCCACAAGATCCGCCACGTCGTGGTGATCATGCAGGAGAACCGCTCGTTCGACAGCTACTTCGGGACGTTCCCCGGCGCCAACGGGATCCCGATGTCGAACGGCCAACCCACGGTGTGCGTGCCCGACCCGCAGAGCGGCGGGTGCCAACGTCCGTACGTCGATCACACCGACGACAACGGCGGCGGCCCGCACGGCGCCCCCGAAGCGCGCAAGGACATCGACGGCGGGAAGATGGACGGCTTCGTCGCCGCGGCGGAAGACGCGCAACGCGGCTGCGTCGACCCCGACAACCCGAACTGCCAGGTCGGCCCGATCGGGGTGATGGGATACCACACCCAATCCGACATCCCGAACTACTGGAGCTACGCGAAGAACTTCGTGCTCCAAGATCGGATGTTCGAACCCATCGCGTCGTGGAGCCTGCCCGAGCACCTGTTCCAGATGTCGGAGTGGTCGGCCAAGTGCACCAAGCGCAACGATCCGTCGAGCTGCGTGAACCAGATACAAACGCCGGGGCCGAAGCCCGCGCAGAACGCCGAGAAGCACCCGGCCGGCTCACCGGGCACGCCGATCTACGCATGGACCGACCTGACCTACCTGCTGCACCAGCAGAAGGTCTCGTGGGGCTACTACGTGGTGAAGGGCACCGAGCCCGACTGCACCAACGACTCCGCGCTGAGCTGCATCCCGGGGCGGCAGAACGCCAAGACCCCGGGCATCTGGAACCCGTTGCCGTACTTCGACACGGTCAACAACGACGACCAGCTCGGCAATATCAAGTCGGTCGAGAGCTTCTACAAGGCCGCGCAATCGGGCTCGCTACCCGCGGTCTCGTGGGTCGTGCCGTCGGGTCAGGTGAGTGAGCATCCGCCGTCGGCGGTGAGCGCCGGGCAGTCGTACGTCACCAGCCTCGTGAACGCGATCATGAAGAGCCCCGATTGGAGCTCGACTGCCATCTTCTTGGCCTGGGACGACTGGGGCGGCCTCTACGACCATGTCGTTCCGCCCGTCGTCGACCAGAACGGATACGGGCTGCGCGTTCCCGCGATGGTCATCAGCCCCTACGCCAAGCGCGGCTACATCGATCACCAGACGCTGAGCTTCGACGCGTACGCGAAGTTCATCGAGGACGACTTCCTCGCCGGGCGCCGCCTCGACCCCAAGACCGACGGCCGGCCCGATCCCCGGCCCGACGTACGCGAGAACAAAGGTATCCTCGGCAACCTCACCGCCGACTTCGACTTCGATCAGGCGCCGCGGCCCCCGACGATCCTGCCGGTCCACCCGACCACGACGTTGACCGCGACCGTGCCGTTCTCGCCGTTCTTGCCCACGGCCGTCGCCGGGAACGGCCAGGCGACGGTGAGTTGGCAACCGCCCGACAGCGACGGCGGCGCACACATCCAGGGCTATGTGATCACGCCCTACGTGAATGGCCTGCCAATGGCGCCGCAATCGTTCGACTCGAGGACGACGACCCAGACCGTGACCGGCCTGACCAACGGCAACGCCTACACGTTCACGGTTCAGGCCCGGAACGCGCTCGGCGTGGGGTATCCGTCGCTGGCGACCAGCCCGAAGATCATCGGCGTGCCGACTGCGCCGCCCGCGCCGACCACGGCGCCGGGCGACGGCGCCGCGCGGCTGTCGTGGGGCCTGCCCGCCCGCGACAACGGATCGCCGGTGAGCGCGTACGTCGTGACTCCCTTCCTGGGCTCCGCCGCCCTCCCCTCGCGCACCTTCCACTCGTCCGCGAGGTCGGCAACCGTGACCGGCCTCACCAACGGCAAGACCTACACGTTCGCGGTCGCGGCCGCGAACGCCGACGGGACCGGACCGCGATCCGACGCCTCGAGCGCGGTGGTCGTCGGCGCGCCCATCGCCCCGACCGTCGTCGAGGCGTTCGCTCGATCGCGTGCCGCCGTGCTCAGGTGGCGGGCGCCGGCGGCGAGCAACGGCGGCGCGGTCACGGGCTACGTCGTGATCCCGTACATCGGCGACCGCGTCCAGCAGCAGCACGAGTTCGGCTCGGACGCGACGCAGCAGAAGATCACGGGCCTGCGCTCGGGGACGGTCTACAGCTTCAAGGTCGCCGCCGAGAACCGGTACGGCGTCGGCCCCCGCTCCCAGCGATCGAACCGCGTCAAACCGACGTAGCCCGGGGCCTCTCCACCCTCCCGCCGCCAGATCCGGCTCAATGGACTCGGGCGTGGGGCCGATGAACCGGGGTGATGGCCGAGGATCGGGCGGAGGACAACGCGGCGCAGGCCGCCGCCGGCGACTTCGCGGCCCTGGCCACGGTCGCGCTCGCATTGCCCGACGCCGTGCTGGTGGTCGACGCCGGGGCCCAGGTCTGCTGGGCCAACCGCGCCGCCGAGCGTCTCTTCGGGATCCCGGTCGACGAGGCGATCGGCCAGAACGGCCTCGACTTCATCCACCCCGACGACCTGCAACTCGCCGTGCTCGCCCTCACGAGCGTGCAGGCCAAGGAGGTCGGAACGCTCCTCGAGCTGCGCGTCCGCCGCGGCGCCGGGTGGCGTCTGGTCGAGATGATCGGCGCACCCCTGGGCGACAAGCTCGTCCTGAGCGCGCGCGACCTGACCGAGCGCCGGCGCTGGGAGGTTGCCGGCGACGAAGTCGCGCGTTTCCGGTCACTGATGCAGAACGCCGCGTCGGTGACCATGCTGCTCAACCGCGACGGTGTGGTGGAGTCGTCGTCGGGTGGCCTGACGCGCATCCTCGGACTCGACCAGGAATGGCTCGAGAACCGGCCGCTCACGGATGCCGTCGACGAGCTCGACCACGAAGTGTTCCGCAGCGCACTGCGCGCGGTGCAAGAGATCGAGCCGGGCGGCGCGCCGGCACCCGTCACGATCGACGTTCGCCTGCGTCACGCCTCCGGCGGCGCCGTCCCGTTCGCGCTCACGATCACCAACCTCCTCGATGACCCGACGGTCGAAGGCCTCGTCGCCACCGGTCACGACATCAGCGATCGAGTAGCCGCGGTCGCGGATCTGCGCGAGGCGAACTCCGTGCTGGCCGCAACGCTCGAATCGACCGCGGACGGCATACTCGTCGTCGACGGGATGGGGCGGATCACGAGCTGGAACAGCCGGTTCGCGGAGATGTGGCGGATCGCGCCCGGGATGCTCGAAGCGCGCGACGACAGCCAGGCGCTCGCTTCCGTCCTCGAAGACCTCTGCGATCCGAGCGCGTTCGTCGCGAAGGTGCAGGAGCTCTACGACGAGCCCGAAGCGCACAGCCACGACCTCCTCGAATTCAGGGACGGGCGCGTGTTCGAGCGGGACTCCCTGCCCCAACGCATCGACGGCGCGGTCGTCGGCCGCGTGTGGAGCTTCCGCGACGTCACCGAGCATCGCCGCCTGCAGAACCAGCTGACGCACCAGGCATTCCACGACCCGCTCACCGGGCTCGCGAACCAAGCCTTGTTCCGCGACCGCGTCGATCATGCCGCCCTTCGGCTCCAGCGCCAGGGTGGGCAGCTCGCGGTGCTGTTCATCGACCTCGACGACTTCAAGACCGTGAACGACAGTCTCGGTCATTCGGCCGGCGACGCCTTGCTCAAGATCGTGAGCGAACGCCTGTCGAGCTGCGTGCGCGCGGGCGACACGGTCGCCCGGCTCGGCGGCGACGAGTTCGCGGTGCTCATGGACGCGCTCGCCGACGCCAACGACGCGCTCGACGTCGCGGAGCGAATCATCGTCGCGCTCCAGGAGCCCGTCGTGCTCGACGCCTTGCTCGTGTCGGCGACCGCGAGCATCGGCATCGCCTACGGATCGACCGGAGCCGGCTCCGACGAGATGCTCCGCAACGCCGACCTCGCGATGTACACGGCGAAGGCCGGCGGCAAGAACTGCTGCCGTGTGTTCGCGCGCGAGATGCACCTGGCCGCGGTGGAACGACTCGATCTCGAAGCGCACCTGCGCGGCGCAGCCGAGCGCGGCGAGCTCATGGTGCACTACCAGCCGATCTACGCGCTGCAGTCGGGTCGGATCACCGCGCTCGAGGCTCTCGTTCGCTGGCACCATCCCGAACGCGGCCCGCTCGGTCCGCTGTCGTTCATCCCGTTCGCGGAGGAGACCGGGCTCATCGACGAGATCGGTCAGCACGTGCTCGTGACGGCCTGCGAAGAAGCTGCCCACTGGATCGCCACCGTCGGAAACGTGGCCGCCCCATCGATCAGCGTGAACGTCGCGCCGCGTCAGCTCCTCGACCCGCACCTTCCCGATCGCGTCGAGTCGCTGCTCGACCGCTGCCACCTCGACCCACCGCGACTCATCCTCGAGATCACCGAGGGCGCGCTGATGAAGGACCCGGCGGCCGCGACCATCGGGCTCCGACGGTTGAGCGACCTGGGAGTGAGGCTCGCCGTCGACGACTTCGGAACGGGGTACTCGTCGCTCGCCTACCTCCAGCAGTTCCCGGTGGACCTCCTGAAGATCGACGGCTCGTTCGTGAGCGACATCCTCAGCCGCTCGGGGTCGCTGCTGGTGCAGGCGATCGTGCAGATCGCGCACACGCTCGGGCTGGTACCCGTGGCCGAAGGCGTCGAGAGCTCGGCCCAGTCGGACGCGCTCGCGGCCTGCGGATGCGACCTCGCGCAGGGCTTCCATCTCGGGCGCCCGGCCGATGCGACCACGACCCGCAGTCTGCTCATGTCATCGGCCGCAGTGCCCTCCGCCACTGTGGGGGCTGATCGGGAGCCATCGGGTCAAGGCGTGGTCGGCGCCAGTCGATAGCCGCTCGTGGAGTCTTCGCGCTCGAACTCGAGCTTTCGGGCCAGGTTACGGGCGCAGCTGTTCGACCCGACGGTGCTCACGTTGCCAGTCGTCGCGCCGGTTTTCTGGGCGGCGCGTCGCCTCGATCTGATCGCTTCGACGCCCATCTGGCTGCTCTGTGCCCTGCTCGTGGGCGCGTTCGTCGCGTCATGCGTCACCACCGCACTCTGGGGACAGTTCCACGAAGGGTGGCGGCTGTGGGCGCGCATCGCCGAGCAGACCTTCGGGATCACAGCCGTGATGTACGCGATCGGTTGGGGACCGATGCTCGCGATCGGGTTGATCTTCGGTGCGGTCGAAGGCATCCGCTTGTCGGGGTCGCGCGCGGTCGTGCCCGCGATGGTGAGCAGCGTCGCGGCCTTGACGCTCGGAGAGCTTGCGATCGCGGCCGGTCTCGCACCCACGCTCGTCGAACAGCCGCTCGTGCACGGCCTTGCCGTGCTCGCGGCGTTAGGGGTCACGTTCACTATCAAGCTGTTCGAGCGCGCCACGACCGAGACCGAGCGGGTCGAGTCGGAGCTCCGCCAGAGCGAACAGCGATTCCGCGCGCTGGTGCAGCACGCGTCCGACATCATCATGGTGATCGGGCCCGACGCAGTCATCACCTACGTGAGCCCGGCGTTCGAAGCGATCCTCGGCTACTCGTCGGACGAAGCGGTCGGGATGGACGGTGTGGAGCTCGCGCACCCGTCCGACGTCGGCATCCTGCGCGCGGCGATTCTCGACGTGACCCGCGGCCCGACGGCCGCCGGCTCCGAAGTACGCCTCGCTCACCGCGACGGCTCGTGGCGATGGTTCGACGTGATCGTGACCGACCTCATCAAGGACCCGAGTGTCGCCGGCTGGGTCGCGAACCTGCGCGACATCACCGACCGCAAGGCGCAGGAAGCCGCGCTCAGCGAGGCACAAGAAGCGTTTCGCCACGCGTTCGACGACGCACCGATCGGTATCGGGCTCGTCGACCTGCACGGGCGGATCGAGCGCACGAACCGGGCGATGGCCGTGTTGCTCGGGCGTACGCAGGACGACCTCGCCGGCACGTTGATCGGCGAGCTGACCCATCCCGACGACCGCGACGTGAGCGACTTCCATGCGGATCGACTGACGCGCAACGAGATCGACTTCTACCGCATCGAGAAGCGATATCTCCGACCCGACGGCACGACGGTGTGGGCATCGTTGAGCGTCTCGCTCGTGCGGGACATGGCGGGCCAGCCGATGTACCAGATCGGCCAATTGGAGGACATCACCGATCGCAAGCTTCTCGCCGATCGCCTCACGCACGACGCCGCGCACGACTCGATGACCGGGCTGCTCAACCGCTCGAGCTTCACCGAACGGGTCACGCACGCGCTCGTACAAGGCGCCGATCGCAAGGTCGCGGTGCTCTTCATCGACCTCGACCACTTCAAGGTCGTGAACGACAGCCTGGGCCATGCGATCGGCGACGAGCTCGTGACCACCGTCGCACAGCGGCTCCGCGACGTTTTGCGACCCGGCAACGTGATCGCCCGCTTCGGCGGCGACGAGTTCGTGGTGCTCTGCGACGACCTGAAGAACGACGACGACGCGTCGTCGATCGCACGCCGTCTGCTCGAAGCAGTCGCGGAGCCGATCGCGCTCACGACCGAAGAGGTGTTCGTGACCGCCAGCATCGGCATCGCGATCGCCGAGCCGGGCGACTCGTCGGAAACGCTGCTGCGCCACGCGGACGCGGCGATGTACCGCGCCAAGAACGGTGGGCGGGCCCGCGCGGTCGTGTTCGAGGCCGACGATCTCGGAGCGGCGGTCGATGCCCTGCGAACCGGGACCGACCTGCACCGTGCGCTCGAACGGAACGAGCTCGTCGTGCACTATCAGCCGATCGTGACGTTGCGGTCGGGCCGGGTGATCGGGTTCGAGGCGTTGGTGCGTTGGAACCACCCGGAGCGGGGCCTCATCGCGCCGGGCGACTTCATCCCGCTCGCCGAGGAGACCGGCCTGATCGTGCCGATCGGCGCGTGGATCCTCGAGACGGCGTGCCGGCAGATCGTCCACTGGCAAACCGTGCGCGACCGCGACACGCAGGGCGGCATGCTGGCGATGAACGTCAACCTCTCGCCCCGCCAGCTGGCCGACCCGACGCTGACCAAGACGGTGGCGCGCATCATCCGGGACACCGGCGTCGACGCCACCGCCGTCTGCCTCGAGCTCACCGAGAACGCCCTCATGCAGAACCCCGTGTCGGCCACCGAGGCGATGCGTGCGTTGCGGGACCTCGGCGTTCACATCAGCATCGACGACTTCGGCACCGGCTACTCGTCGCTGAGCTACCTCAAGCGGTTCCCGGTCGAGGCGCTCAAGATCGACCGCAGCTTCATCGGCGGGCTCGGGCTCGACAACGAGGACACGAGCATCGTGGAAGCCATCGTCACGCTCGCGCACGCGCTCGGCCTCACCGCCGTAGCCGAGGGGCTCGAGACGCCGACCCAACTCGAAGCCTTGCGCGGCATCGGTTGCGACTTCGCGCAGGGA
>CAZLEC010000060.1:0-12596 GCA_964558245.1 uncultured Burkholderiales bacterium
GTGCCGGGCCGGATGCCCTTCATCTCGTAGGGCTGGCGGAACTCCTCGGGAACGCGCTCGGGCACGTAGTAGAGGTCGCGCCGGCCGTACGGCCAGCACACGTCGTGCATGATCATCACGGGCAGCGGCGCGCCCGCGCGTCGCGCGGTCTCGCTGAGGATCCGGAGCTCGTGGTACACGGTGAACCAGTTGTGGTCACCGTCGATCAAGGCCACGTCGACCGCGGGCAGCGTCGGCAACACGGTGTGGCTCACGTCTCGGTGGAAGATGTAGCGGCCCGGGAACTTCTTCTCGTGCTCGGCCGGGTCGAACTCGGGCACCGGGTCGATCACGTGGAGCTCGGTGTCGGGACCGAGCTTCTCGAGCATCAGCGCGGTGGTCTCACCGCGCAGCGCCCCGATCTCCACGATCCGGCGCGCGCGCGTTGCCTGGATCACCGGCCAGACCACGCGATCCCAGAACGGATACATCCAGCCGCTCGCGCCCTCTAACGGAACCTGGACGTCTTCGGGAGCACGACCACTTCTACCGCCGCGGCCCGCTTCTTCACGCCCACCCGGAAATACCGTATGACCACCCTCGTGCCTTTGACGAGGTCACCGCTCGAGCCGGGCCCGGTCACGAGCACCGGCGCGCCGGTGGTCTTCACGAGGGTCCCGGGGCCCTTCAGGGTCTTGAGCTTCATCGAGGTGCCGGGCACGACCGCGGTCACCGGCACGCCGATGAGCGCCTTGGCGGGGAGCACGACCACCTCCGTGGCCGTGGTCGCGCTGGCCGAGCTCGGCTGGAACAGCACGCGTTTGCCGACGCTGATGCTCGACGCCTTCGCCGGGTGCGCGATCGCGACGCGGGTCTTGCGCCCGAGGGTGATCGGCGCGTGCTTCCGCTGGCCGTACACGACGACGATCACGCTCTTGACATGGGAGAAGACGGCGCCGGTGAGATTGGGCGCAGCGGTGAGGCCGGTCAGGCCTGTGGGCTTCTTCGTGGTCGTCGGGGTGGTCCGCACGCCCGTGGCCTTCTTCGCCGGTTTGATACGGCTCTGTTCTATTTTGTAGCCGATGGCGACGCCGGCGATGAGGGCGATGGCCACGCCGAGCGCGAGCGTTGCCAACAGGAAGCGCGGAGAGCGATCTTCCAAGGCGCTCTTCATGATGCGCTTCAGCCTGGCCATGAACGACTCCTGACGTGCGGGCGTTGGCTTTGATCTGCGCCAACAGTCTTACCGATCGGCCGGGAGCCGCGTCTTTCCAGCCCCACGCGGGCACCCAAGACTCGCCGTCACGGTGCGTGGCGTCAAGACTCGCGGCGGAACCTTGACCTGACCTATAGGTCCGGTTTGCGTCAGAGGCGGGTTCGGCGTCGAGCCCGAGATCGCCGGGACCTCCGCGACAGCGCGGGGAGCGTCAAGACGATGAGCAGCGGCACCACTCCGACGAGCAGGAAGGTGGTGGCCGTGTGGATCCGGTCGGAGCTCGTCTTGTGGCACCGGTTGTAGGCCCGCTGGTACGCCACCGGCAGCCGGACGCGCGCGGACACCTTGTTGCGAGGGTCCTTCGGGAAGAGGACGCTCCCGCACTGGAAGATCCGGGGTGAGCCCGGCACCCTGACCGTGAACGAATGGGTCGCCACCAGTCCGGCACCCACCATCGACGACAGCCCGGCAATGGCCAGGATGATCGCGGCGATCCTCGCGGCCTGGTTGGGTCTCACACGGCCCCCCGCTCGTCGAACACGGGCTCCAGCCTACGGCTTCGGGCGCGATGTGCCCGGGAGTCCCGGTCGGACCGGCCCTGATCGCGGGGTATCCTTGTGACCCTCAAGGACGGTGGGCGCGATGCTCTGGTACTTCGGAAACCTGTCGGCGCAGCTCGCGGTCGACTTCCAAAAGAGCCCCTTCCCGGCGCTCGTCATCTTCGTCGTGGCGTGCCCGTTGCTGTGGCTCGGTGTCGGTCGCGCCCGCCGGCGCGACGAGCGTCGAGCGCGCGCACGCGACCTCGTGCAGTGGCGATCCCGGCCGCCGCGCTACTGAGATCCCGCCGGTGGAAGGACTGCCCGAGCCCGACCTCTCGATTCACGCGATCGGACTCGGAGACGACGCCCGCGCCCTCGACGGCCGCCGGAAGAACCAGGTTGCGTTGCTCCGCCGCTACGGGCTCGCACCAACCTCGAACGTGCTGGAGATCGGCTGCGGGGTCGGATGGTTGGCGTACGACCTGGCCGACGAGCTCGATGCCGACCGCGGCTCCTACACGGGTTTCGACGTGAGCCCGGCTGCGATCGGCTGGCTGAACGAGAACCTCGCGCCGCGCCTGCCCAACTTCCGCTTCGATCTCGTCGACGCGCGCAACGCGCGCTACCGGCCCGGCGACGGTGTGCGCGCCGAAGAGGTGACGTTTCCCTATGCCGATCGCCGGTTCGATCTCGTGTGCGCGTTCGGGGTGTTCATGCACATCGAGCGCCGCGGGGTGGCGCGATACCTGCAGGAGATCGCGCGCGTGTTGGAGATCGGGCACGCCGCGCTGTTGAGCTTCATGGCCGTGACCCCGCGCGACGAAGCGCCTCGCAACGGCTCGCGCGCGTACGTGCCGGTCGAGCCGGGCGTGTACACGTCGCGCCCCGATCGCACGGACTGGTCGTTGGCCTACGACGACCGGATGATCCGCGAGATGATCGACGACGCGCGTCTCTACGTCATCACCTGCGAGGAGGGCGCGTGGCACGGGCGCCGGCAGCCGGGCGGTGACGCCGTGCCCGGCGCCGACCTCTACGTCGTGGCCCCGACCCCGTGACGGCCGCGCCGATCGTGCCCGAGTCGGGCTCGTCGAGCGCGGTGTGCGTCACCGGGATGCACCGCAGCGGCACGTCGTTCGTCACCGGCGCGCTGCGGTTCCTCGGCGTGTCGCTCGGCGATCCCGCGCGGATGTTGCGGCCCGGTCCCGACAACCCGAAGGGGTACTTCGAGGTCCAGGCGATCGTGCAGCTCGACGACGAGGTGCTCGCGCATCTCGGCGGAGCCTGGGACCAGCCGCCAGTGCTCGACTCCGGATGGGAGCTCGACCCGAGCCTGCGCGAGTTCCGGTCGCGGGCCACGGAGATCCTCGACGACACCTTCGGCGCCGAGGGCCGCCGGCCGGCGCTCATCGCGTGGAAGGACCCGCGTCTGTCGTTGCTGTTGCCGTTCTGGCGAACGGTGACGCCGATCGCCACCACGATCGTGGTCGTGCGCGACCCGGTGGAGGTGGCGGCGTCGCTCGGCGCCCGGGGCTACGCGGTCGGCGCGTCGCAGGCGGCGAGCCTGTGGCTCCGTTATCTCTTCGCGGCCATCGCCGCGGATCCGGCCGGTCTGGTGGTGCGCCACTCCGACATCTTCGAGGACCTGCCCGCGACCATGGCCCGGTTGGCGACCCACCTCGGGCTGCCGCAGCCCGACGCCGGTGTCGAGACTGCGGTTCGCGAGCACCTCGACGCCGGGTTGCGGCACCACGACGCCGAACGCGCGTCGCCCGAGCTGGGCAACCCGCTCCTCGACCTCGCTCGCTCGATCTGGAACGGCGGCGCGCTCGACGTCGAGCGCGTGGGGCCCATCGTCGCCGATCTCGTCGCGAACGGCTGGCTCCGCCCGCCGCTCGACGGCGAGCTGCTCGCGCGCGCCCGCGCCGACGTCGTGAAGGCGCGTGAGACGCTCCGCAAGACCAACCTCCGGGTCGCGAAGCTCGAGGCCGAGCTCGCAGCCCGGCCGCCGCGCGCGCTCCCCGACGATCCGGGACAGCCACCGGCGCGATAGCGGCGGTTCACTCCCGGCGCGTTGCGTGCTCCTACTTCGGGTCCCAGAGGGAGAGGTCGCGGTCGATGAGCTGTTCGAGCCGGGCGACGTCGGCGGCGAAGTACTGCCACAGCTCTCTGCGCTCGGCGAGCGTGAGCGGCCGCCGGCCCGGCTCCGACGACGCCTTTTGCTGCAGGCTGAAACGCACCCGTTCGAACTCGGGCGGGACGAAGTCGGTCGTGGCGCCGACGTGGCGCAGCGCCGCGTCGTACACACCGCGGGCGTCGTCGTCGACGTCGTCGTGCAGCACCACGAGCAGGCGTTCGCCGAAGCGGTCGAAGTACGGCTCGAGGCTGTCGGCGTACCAGCCGCCCGAGATGATCCCGAGGCGGTCCTTCTCCGGCGGCGTGGCCTTCACGAGATCGATGAGCACGGAGTCGGGCGGGAGCGCTCCGAACTCGATGTGGTGCACCATGGCCGACTGGGCGCGGTCGATCGGGTTGCGCAGCGTCGCGATCAACCGCACATCGGGCAGCGTCTCGTCGATGCGCTCGGACACGACGACCGGCCGGTGGCGCCAGAACATGTAGCCCGGGGTGGCCTCGCCGACGATCGCCTCGCCGTCCCAACCCTCGAACTGCGCCCGGTACCAGTCGGTGCCGTCGTCGCGGTAGCGAGGCCCGTTGTTGAAGAACTCGATCTCTCGCGACGCGGTGAAGACCTCGGGGTGGAGGCCGAGGTTGAGCCGCAGCCAGCGCGTCGCGCTCTTCTGCGCGCCGATGATCAGGAACGTGGGAAGCGGCGGCGCGAGCGGCCCCATGACGCATGTCTCCCTTGCGATTGGCGCTCGGAGCCTGTGCAACCTATCCCCGTTCCTCCTCTACGCTGGCGGCTTACGGCGCGCCGAGGACCGACGGGGAGGGAGTCGAATGCGTGATCCCGGCGCGGAGCCGCGGCTCGTCGTGCCCGCCGGCCTCGTGATCGACGAGAACGTACGCGAGCGCCTCACCCGGGCGCTGGCGCAGCTGCCCACCTCGGTGGCCGGCATCGGCGCGGAGATCGCGGACCTCGAGCCCGGTGCGAGCTACCGGGTGCACAACGAGTGGCTGTCGCTCGATCCGACGACACCTCGGGCCGCAGCTTCCACGGTCGTGCACGGCGCGGTGCTGCTGCGCGCCCATGTCGAGTTCGCGCTCCGCGATGGTTTGGTGGAGATCCCGCGTGGATCGGTGGTGGTCGACCCGGGCGCGCAGGTGCACGACCCGCGCCGGCCGACGGGTCCGACGGTGGCGGCTTCCGACCGCGGTCGCCCGCCGTTCCCGCGGCGGCCCGTCGTGGTGTTCCTCGCGTGCGAGCCCGTCGGCGATCCCGATTGGCTGCGTCGCCTCGTGAACCGACTCGTCCGCCACGACGTGGAGGCGCGCATCGCGATGCCCGAGCCGGTCGCGGGTGGCGAAGCGCCGGCCGCGGTGCACCTGACCCGTCCGAGCCTGGCGTGCGAGGCAACGATCCGAGCGTTGGCGCCCGACGTCGTCGTGACGCTCGATCGCGCGGCGGCCGGCGTGGTCGACGCGTGGTGCTCCGGCAACCGCTCGACGGTGGTCGTCGACTTCGACTCGGAGCTCGAAGTGCCGATGGAGCTGGTCTCGTGGCAGATCGGCCACGCGTCGGGCCGGCTCCGCGCGCGGATCGGTCCGTGGGTCGACGTGCCGGAGTTCGCGGCGCTCGTGAACCGCTTGGGCGCGGGCCCGCATCCGGTGCCGCCCGCCGACGACGTGATCACCGCCCGCCCGCCGGTGCTCGAGCACTGGACCAGCGGCGCGTTGGCGGCCAACCGGCGTTGCGTCGTGCTTACCGGCGCGCTCGACGCGGCGGCCGACGCCCGGCTCCGCGCGCTCGCCGACAACCTCGAGGCGGCCGCGGTCGAAGTTGTGGTTGCGAGCCACGCGGGCGGCGGGGTCGCGACCGAAGCCGCGGCCGCGGCGCGCGCCGCCGACCTCCTCGTGCTCGCCGGCCTCCCGCCTGCGCCCGAGATCGACGAGTTGATCGCGACGCGGCGCGCCGCGGGGCGCACGACTGCGGTCGATCTCGGTCCGCGCGACCTCGACTCCACCGAGACCGCGCAACCCACGCTGACGGCCGCGGCCGGCGCGCTGGGCGACGCCTCCGGCCTCGTGCTCGCGCCGGGTGGCGCGCTGCACTCGGCCGCGCACGGGGCCGGGCGGCGCGCGCTGGTGTTCCCGACCCTGCTCGCGCGTGCGCGCGCCGCGGCGCTGCGCGACGCGCGAGCGCTGGCCGATCCCGCGGGAGTGCTCGTGATCGGTTGGCGGCTCGGCGCCGCCGGCGGGCAGCCGGAGTACGCGACGGCGGTCGCCGAGGGCATCGCGCGGCTGTTGACCGAGCACCGGGAACGCGTCGAGATCGTCGGCGCCGCCGAGCAGGTGCCGGCCGCGTTGCGTGGGCACGAGCGCGTCGGCATCGTGGCCGGCGCCGGCGAGTTGGATCCTGAGGTCATCGCGCACTGGGCCGTGCACGTGTGGACCCCGGGCTTGTGCGCGGGCGAGATCGTCGACGACGCGCGCCTGTTCGAGGAGGCGAGCTGCGCGGGCGTGCCGAGCGTCATGCCGGTCGCGGCGACGCGCGGCGTCGACGGATTCGTGTCGCCGCACGTGCTCGTCGAGGCGGTCGACCGTCCCGACGACTGGTACGACGCGTTGCACCACGTGCTCGACGACCCGGTCGTGAGAGCGCGACGCGCGCGCGAGGCGACGCGCCGCGCCGACGCGCTCGACGGCCCGGCCATCTCGAAGGCAGCCGTGAGCCGGTTGATCGGCCTCGCGAGCAGCTCGGGCGAACGAACCAAGGCGCGCGCGTGACCTCACCCGACACGCGCACCCCGGTGACGATCGTCGTGCCGGTCTACGGCGGCGTGGAATACACCGCGCGCTGCCTGGAGAGTGTGGTGCGCCACGCGGGGAGCGGCAAGGTGCCTCTGGAGCTCGTCGTCATCGACGACGCGTCGCCCGAGCTGCCGATGCGCGAGTACGTCGAGCGATTCGGCGCGCAGCCGGCGGACTTCCCCGTGACCGTCGTCCGCAACCCGGAGAATCTCGGCTTCGTCGGCACGGTCAACAAGGGCCTCCGGATGGCGCGCGGCGACGTCGTGATCCTGAACTCCGACACGGCCGTGACCGAGGGCTGGCTCGATCGTCTCGCCGCGGCGGCGGCGCCGATCGACGTCGCGACCGTCACGCCGCTCACCAGTCACGGGTCGATCTGCACGCTGCCGGCCGCGATCCTCGATGCGTTCGAGCTCGAGAGCGCGAACCCGCAGATCGACGAGTGCGCGGCCTTTCTCCGCACTCACTCCCTGCGCCTTCTGCCCGAAGTGATCACGGGCGTCGGGTTCTGCATGTACGTGACGCGGCGGGCGCTCGATCTCTGCGGCGACCTCGACGAAGAGACGTTCGGCAAGGGCTACGGCGAGGAGGTCGACTTCTGCCTCCGCGCGTCGCGCCTCGGTCTGCGCCACGTCGTGGAGGACTCGACCTTCGTGTACCACCGGGGTGGCGTGTCGTTCGGCGCGGCGCAGCTCGAGGGCTGGAACCGTAGCGCCGCGCTCATCGACGCGCGGTATCCGTTCTTCCGGCCGAACAACACTCGGGAGCGCATCACCGATCCGCTGGCCGTCTCGTTCGCCGCGCTCGAGCTGGCGCTGCACGAGCGCGACGAGACGCGACCGCACGTGCTGCACATCCTGCACAGCCGCCTCGACGCGACCGGCGGGACCGAGAAGTACGTGGCCGCGTTGTTGGGCACGCTCGAGCACGAGTTCGACTTCTCGGTGTTCTATCCGGTCGAGTCGGGCTTCGTGCTCGCGACCTCTTGGGTCGTGGGCGACGAGAAGGTGGAGCGCGAGTTCCTCCTTCCCGGCGCGGCGACCCAAGTCACGCGCATGAACGACCCGGTCGCGCGCGAGGCGCTCGTCGCCGCGCTCGACCTCTTCCACTTCGACGCGGTGCACGTGCACAACCTGATCGGCCACTCGCTCGCGCCCTTCGACGCGTTGGCCGGCTTCGCGGGGCCGGTCGTGTGCTCGGTCCACGACATGTATCTCGCGTGCCCGAACTTCTCGCTGCTGTACATGAAGACCGATCCGTGCGGCATCCCCGACGACCTGGAGGTGTGCGCGCGCTGCCTCGCCGACATCGCGGTGTCGCCGATGCCGGGCTCGCCGCCCACGCCGCACATCTCCGTCGACTACTTGCGCGAGTTCCGCAGCGCGGTGACCGAGCGGCTCGACACCGTCGACCACTGGGTGTTCGCGAGCCAGAGTGCAGCCGACTACTTCTTGCGGGTCTACGCGCCCGACCCGGACCGTATCGACCTCATCGAGCACGGCTCGGTGATCAGGCTCGGTCGTCGGCCGAGCGAGCCCGACGAAAGCCTGCTCCGCGACGAGCCGCTGCGCGTCGCGTTCGTCGGGCTCGGCTGGGCGAAGAAGGGCCTCGACGCGGTCAACGAGCTGGCCGAGGCGTTTCGGGGCTCGAGCGTGGAGATCCACCACTTCGGTCCGTTGAAGCAGGCCGCGTCACCCGAGCTCCGCGCGCCCGGCGCCTACGACAACGAGCTGCTGCCCGAGCTCCTCCACCGCGCGGGCGTGCAGGTGGTGCTGCTCCCGGGTGCGTACGCGGAGACGTTCGGCATCGTCATGAGCGAGGCGCTCTCGGCCGGCATCCCGGTGATCGGCGCGCGTTACGGCGCGCTCGGTGAGCGCGTCCGCGCCAACGGTTGCGGTTGGACGATCGACCCGATGGATCCCGACGGCATCCGCGTGCTGATCGAGCGGCTCGATTGTGCGCGCGACGAGCTAGTGCGCGTCACGCGGCAGGTGTTGCGCGTCGAGCTCCGAACGGTCGACGAGACCGCGCATCGATACGCGGAGCTGTACCGAGCCCGTTAGCGCGGAGCGGCTACGACTTCTTCGGCGGCGAGACGCGGTTCGCGGCCTTGCGCGCGAGCTTGGCGCCGCCGCGCACCACGCCGTCCTTGGCGATGACGTCGCGCGCCCGGCTGGCGCGTTTGGGGGGCGCCGCCCGCGGGGCGGCGACGTTGAGCTCCTGGCCTTCGGGGAACAGCAGCATGTCGTTCGTCGACACGAGGTAGGGGAGGGGCAGGCCGCGCAACGGCAGGCGCCGGCCGCCGACCACGAGGAACGCCGCGCCGGTGCCGGCCTCGAGCACCTCGACCGGCGGGCCGAGGCTCCAGCGCTCCACATCCCGGTCGGTCATCTCTTGCGGCGGATCGAGCACGCGCGTCAGCGCCGCGAAGAGCAAGCCCGACCGGACCGGCCGGCGCATGTGCCCTTCCACGACGAACACGCCCTGCGTCGGCGTGCGCACGAGCACCGGCTCGCCCCCGCCGTGGAGGTGCAGGTGCTCGAGCCAGGCCCCGCCCTCGGCGGTCCGCCGCACGGTGAGCGCGCCGCGCGCTTCGCTGGTCGCGGCTCCGGTCAGGCGTACGACTCCGCCCTCGAGCTGGGCGTGCAACTGCCGGTTGACCAAGCTGAGCGCTCGCAACTCGCGTCGGAGACGCTCCAACTCTTCGGTGGTTGCTACTTCTTGCGCATCGGCGGCGTCCATGATTGGCGCCAAGCTTAGGGCCGGGTGCCCGATCGGTGCGGCTACGCTTCGGCTCCGCTCTCGTCGAGGATTCTCACCGTTTCGATGGCTGATTCGCCTGAACGCAGCGCGCTGCCCACGTTCGTCATCATCGGTGCGCAGAAGAGTGCGACCCGCTGGTTGCGCAGCAACCTCGGCGAGCATCCCGACATCTTCACCGCGGGCTCCGAGCTGCACTTCTGGAACAACCAGTACCGGGTCGAGAAGCTCGGCCTCGATTGGTACCGCGACCACTTCGAAGGTTGGAACGGCGAGCGCATCGTCGGGGAGGCAACGCCCGGTTACATGATCTGGCGTCACCATCCCGCGTACGTCGCGAAGCGTCTGCACGACCGCCTTCCCGAGGTGCGTCTGATCGCGCTGTTGCGCAACCCGATCGACCGGGCGCAGTCGGCGATGGTGCACCACATCCGCCGCAAGCGGCTTCCCGCGGGGTCGCGCCTCCTCGACGTCGTGCGCGAGCAGCGCCCGTCGGAGTCGGATTGGTTCTGTCTCGTGTCCGGCGGCTGGTACGCCGCGAGCCTGCAGCCGTTCCTCGAGCGATTCGGCGACCAGCTGCTGGTGCTGTTCCACGACCAGATCGCGCTCGAGCCGGCGCGGCCCTACGAAGCCGCGCTCCGCCACGTCGGCGCCGACCCGACCTTCCTGCCCGACGCGCTCGCGCGCGTGGTGTTCAGCAACCAGCACGGCCGCGCCGGCCGCAAGAACCCGCTGCCGATCGAGGACCGCGCCGAGCTGTGGGAGTACTTCCGCGACGACGTCGCGCGGTTGGAGCAGATGCTCGGAGTCGATCTCTCGCACTGGGCTCCCGACGCGGCCGCCGAGGCCTGACGCGGCGCACGCGGGTCCCGCAACCGACCTACAGCTTGAGCTCGGTACCGTCGAAGTGCAGGAACTTGCCGACGTCGGCCTCGGTCAGGCCGGCGATCACGGCCCGCACGTTGGTCACGCTCTCTGCCGCGGTCATCGGCGCGTCGGAGCCGCCGATGCCGGTCTGTACGTGGCCGGGGTTCACCAGCACGGTGATCACGCCCTCGGGCGCGAGGTCGAGGGCGAGACAACGCGCCGCCGAATTCAGCGCGGCTTTGCTCGAACCGTAGATGTACGAGCGGCCCGGCGTCGCTTCGCGTGGGAGCCCGGCCCGGCTCGACACGAAGACGATCTTGCGCTCGGTGCTCGCGGCGACGTTGCGCCAGAGGCACACGGCGATGCGGATCGCCCCGATCAAGTTCACCTCGATCACGCGCCGCCACGCTGCCCAGTCGAGGTCGGGGAAGTGCGAGCGGGTGCCGCCGAAGCCGGCGGCGTTGCCGATCAGGATGTCGATCGGGACGCCGTCGAGCGTCGCCGCGAGCGCCTCGAGCTCGGGCTCGGAAGCGACGTTGAGCTTGTGCACCGTGATCGCGCTCGACTCGTCGGCGAGCGCGGACAGCTCCGTGGCCAGGTCGGGGCGGCGGCACGTGGCGATCACGTCGTATCCGTCGCGTGCGTACTGACGCACGAGCTCGAGACCGATCCCGCGGCTCGCGCCCGTGATGAACACTCGTTTGCGGCCGCCCGCCGGCGCATCTGCCATCAGTCGCGGAATCTAGGGCGCGGCTCGTGCCGGATCCGGCTTTCCCGGGTGCTCGCGTGCACCCGAGCCCGGTTGTAGCCCTCCGAACGCATCTGTCTCCTCGACTTCGGCCCGGCCAAGTGTTGCCGCGGCGCACCGGGCGGAGCAATCCGGGCGAACTGCGCGGTAGAATTTCGCCCTTCGCAGCGTTGGGGGGAAGCGGGCCGGTGCAGCTGCTGTCGGACTTGTGGCTCGACCAACCCGACGCGCACGCGCGCATCGAGGAGCGACTCGGGCGCGGTGACTTCTCGGCCGAGGAAGCGTCGCTGCTCCACGGCTTCGTCGACGACGGCTACATCAAGTACCGGATCGCGGTCGACGAGCAGTTCAGCCGCGGCTTCGACGACGACGTGTCGCGGATCTGGGAAGCGCGCCCGAAGGATCTCGCGGTGTCGCTCTTCGACGGACCGACCGCGTTCTCCGACTACGACGGCCGCGTCCGCAACGTCGGCTACCGGATCCCGGATCTGCACAGCCATTCGCCGCACGCACTCGACCTCTACCTCGACCCGACCACGTTCCGGTTGATCGAGCTCATCTACGGCCGGCCCGCGATCGCGTTCCAGTCGCTGTACTTCGAGTACGGCTCGCAGCAGGCCCTGCACCGCGATCCGATGTACGTGGTGACGAAACCGCCGGCGCACTTGCTGGCGTCGTGGGTCGCGCTCGAGGACATCTCGCCCGACAGCGGGCCGTTGGCCTACGTGCCGAAGTCGCACCGCCTGCCCTGGTTCGAATTCGAGCCCGACACGATCGCCTGCGGCCAGCGGGTCCCGAAGGAGCGGCGCGAGGCATTCGAGGAGTGGAAGCGCGACACGATCCGTGACGAGCACCTCGAAGTGGAGGCGTTCACGTGCCGGCGCGGTGACGCGTTCATCTGGCACGCGGGGTTGCTGCACGGCGGCTCGCGGATCGGCAACCGGGAGCAGACCCGCAAGAGCTTCGTCGTGCACTACTGCACCGCCGCGAACTACGCGTCGCGCGGTGCGAGCATGCGGGTCCGCGACGGTGACGGTTGGCGTCGCGACCAACGGCGTACCGACACCGTGATCGAGCGCGGTCACGGGCGCGGGCTCGACAACCCGATGCGAACGTAGGCCGGACGGTGTTCAACGGGCGGCTGCGTCAGCTGGGCGGCGCGCGGGCGGCACTCGTGACGTTCGTCGCGGTCGAGCTCGGCGCGATCCCGCTGCTCTTGTCGTGGGGCAACCGGTGGTGGTTCTGGGCCGACGACTGGGACTTTCTCGCCGGGCGCACCGCCGGGAACCTCGGCGACCTCTTCCGCTCGCACTACCAGCACTGGGTGACGTTGCCGGTGCTCGCGTACCGGCTGTTGTGGGTCGTGTTCGGGATCCGGCACTACGTGCCCTACCAGCTTCTCGTGATCGTGCTGCACCTCGTCGCCGCGTTCTTGCTGCGCGCGGTGATGCGTCGAGCCGGGGTCCGACCCTGGCTGGCGACCCTGCTCGCGGCGGTGTTCGTGTTCTTCGGATCGGGCGCGGAGAACATCCTCATCGCGTTCCAGATCACGTTC
>CAZLEC010000061.1:0-7179 GCA_964558245.1 uncultured Burkholderiales bacterium
CGTCGCCGGTTCGCAATCTCGTGCGCGAGGGCAAGACCAACCAGCTCCGCAACGCGATGCAGATGGGGCTGAGCTCGGGCCACAAGACGATGGAGATGTCGCTCAAGGAGATGGTGGCCGCGGGCTACATCACCCAGGAGACCGCTGTCGCGACGGCGTTCGTGCCGCACGAGGTCGACCCGACGATCTCGGTCACCACGCAACACTGAGCGCGTTCTCGCGTCACCCCTTGACGCGGTAGTGGAGGTGGACCACGCCGCCGGCGAAGCGCCGCTCGTCGAGGAGCTCGAGCTCGAAGTGGGCGTCCGCCGGGAGTGACCGCGTGCCGCCGCCCACCACGACCGGCGTGACGAACAGGTGGCACTCGTCGACGAGCCCCGCCGCGAACGCCTCCGCGGCAATGGTCGGACCGCCGATGCTGACGTCGGTCACAGCCGACGCTTTCAGTCTCCGGATCGCCTCCGGGTCGAACGACCGCTCGATCCGCGTCCGGGGGGTCGACACGGCGTCGAGCGTGGTGGAGTAGACGACCTTGTCGGCCGTCCGCCAGATCGCGGCGAAGTCGCGCACGACGGCCGGCTCGTCGGTCACGTCGAGCGTCTCCCACACGGCCATCGTCTCGTACATGCGCCGGCCGTAGAGATAGGTGCCGGCCGACCGCTCGAGGTCGTTGACGAAGGCGTGCACCTCTTCGTCGGGCGCGGCCCATTCGATGTTGCCGTCGCGATCGGCCACGTAGCCGTCGAGTGAGGTGAGCGCGGAGTAGATCAACTCGGCCATAACAGCTCGGCGCCGAGCTTAGGTCACGGTCACCCCGGCCGACTCGTGACCATCGAGAACGCGGAGCTCGCCGTCAGAACTGCTTGCCGGCCGCCGGGAACGCGGGCGTCAGGTTGGAAACCGGCGCTCCCGCCGGATCAGTGACGGAGTTCGAGAGCGTGAACGTGGGCGTGCTCGTCGTGACCGTGGCCGTCGTGCCCGTGCCGCCCTGCTGCCCGAGCGTGATGGTGAGCTTGTTCGTCGACGCGCTCCAGGCAAACGTGGTGTTCCCCGCCGACGTGCCGAACGTCGCGTTGTTGGTGGCGACGTAGGCGTTCGATCCGAGACTGATCGTCCCGAAGTGGAACGTGCAGGCCGTCGTCGTCACCGACATCGTGTCGGTGCTCGAGCCCGATCCGTTCGTGAGTGTCACGAGGTTGTTGTTCGAGCTGAGTGTGCGGTCGGCGGTGCCGTCGGCCCAACTCGAGCAAATGGTGTTGGCGTTCATCTGGGCGGAGAAGGTCACCACGATCTGGTCGCCTTGCTCGATCTTGCCCGCGGTTCCGGTTCCGCCCGCCGTCTTGTTCAAGAACTGGACGTTCGTGATCGTCGGTTGCGGGTTGATCGTCAGCGCCAAATTCGCCGAGGTGGTCCCGCCCAGCGCGTCCGTGACCGTCACGCCGAAGCTCGACGAGCCGGAGCCGGTCGGAGTGCCGGAGATCACGCCGGCGCTCGACAGCGACAGACCTGCAGGCAGCGAACCGCTGCTGAGCGTCCAGATGTAGGGCGTCGTGCCGCCGGATGCGGCGAGGGTCCAGCTCTGCGAGACCGACTTCTCGCCGCTCAGCAGAGGTGACGACGTCGTGATCGCGGGCGCCGCGTTCACTGTGAACTTGCCGGTACCGGTACCGACACCCGAGTCGCCGTTCGTAACGGTCACGTCGTGCGCGCCGGTCGCTGCGCCCGCGGCGATCGAGATGTTCGCACTCAGCGTGGTTCCGTTGGTGTACGAGGTCGAGTTCACCGTGATTCCGCTGCCGAACGAGGACGTCAACGCCGCACCGCTGACGAAGCCGGTGCCTGTGATCGTGACGGTCTGGGTCGAGCCCTGACCACGCACGGCCGGGTTGACCGACGTGACGGTCGGACTCGCGTCCACGATGAACTTGCCGATACCGGTACTTACTCCTGTATCGCCGTTGGTGACAGTGACATTTCGAGCTCCGGTCGCGGCTCCCGCGGCGATCGTGACGTTCGCCGTCACGGAGGTCGAGCTGTTGTACGTGGTGGAGTTCACCGTGATCCCGGTACCCGAGAACGACGAATCCAGCGCGGCGCCGTTGACGAAACCGGTGCCGGTGATCACGACGTTTGCATTCGTCGCACCTTGGCCCAGTGGGGTCGCCGATGTGACGGTGGGCAGCGCGTTGATCGTCAAGGTGTAGGTGGTTGTCGCCGGGTCGTCGCCGAGCGCGTCGTTCAGCGTGATCGTGACCGACTTCGCGCCCGTGGCGCTCGGAGTCCCACTGATGGTCCCGGTATCGGGATCGATCGTCAGCGGACTGGGCAGGTTCGACGCCGACCAGATGAAGTTCCCGTCACCGCCGGATCCGGTGATCGTCGAGGAGAACGGGGTATTGACCGGCCACGACGTGACCGCCGGCGCATCGATTGACAATCCCGGCGACGATGGCGTTCCGACGTTGATCACACTCGCACCGGAGATCACGATCGCTTTCACGACCAGCGCGGTCACCATCGGGTTCGCCGCGCTCCCCGCGACATTGATCTCGGCGGTCGGCGCGTACAGCGCGCCGTTCAGCGAAAGGATCCCCGCACCCGAGTAGGAGATCGTGCTGGTGTCGAGCTTGTCCTGCCAGATGAGCAAGCCCGCCCACTGGCCGGTGGTCATCGGCGAGAGGTTGACCACGCCCGAACCGGCGACCGACAGCGAACCGCCGGTGATGTAGATCAGCACTCCCCCCGACGCGCTCGTGAGCGACGCGGCGCCGGAAACCGAGAGCCCGTTCTGGAAGATGTACACGCCGCTCGCGAGCTGACAGGTGTTCGAGCTCCCGACCGACAAGATGCCGGAGTACACGCCCGGCTGAGCCGTGGATCCCGGCGACTGGCAGGTCGTGGCGGCGTTCTGGCTCGGCCGGCCGCTCGTCGACGGAGCGGTGACCGTGGCGTACGGGTCGGGATGCGCGGTGGCGTAGTTGGTGACGGTCGGGCACGCGGGAAGCAGGTAGGTGGGCGCCTGACAGGTGCCGCCGTTGAGGATGTACGTGCCGCCGGCCTGGTACGTCGGCGCGCCCGAAAGCGTGATCGCGCCGCACGACGTGCCGTTGTCCTTGGTGTTGAGATACGCGTCGCCGTACACCCGCATCTTCCCGGAACCCGAGAGGTTGATTCCCGTGGTCGCGCCGCACGTGCCGCCGCCGAGCAGGATCACCGACGACGGCGGGCCGGGTGCGCCGGCGCCGATCGTCTTCTGGAACGTGCCGGTGAGGCTGTAGACGTACGGCGGCCCACTCGTCGTCGCCGTCTCGGTGATCGCCACCGTGATCGACGTAGGCGTGCCACTGCAATTCGCAGTCGGCGAACAAGCCACATTGACACTGGCAACGTTCGCAGCCACGGCGTTGTCGCTCACCAGCGCGCCGTTCTGGCACTCGCGTCGCACCAGCGACGTTCCGACGAGGTAGTAGATGACGATGTCGGGCTTGGTCGCGCCGCTGGAGCTCGTGATCGTCGAGTCGAAGCGCACGACCGCGTTCTGCGTCCCGGCAACCGGCGGAGACGCGTCGGCGCACGAGGTCGTGTCGGTCAGCGAGACTTCAGGGCCGCTCGAGTTGCTCGCGTCGTTGACGATGTACGCGGCCGCGATCCGGGCGTCGCTCGAGCGCGAGAGGCTCTGGTTGACCTGCGTGCCGCTCCGCAGGATCCCGATGAATGCCATCGCGAGCGCACCCACGATGAGTCCTTCGATCATCACGGCCACGAGCAGCTCGACGAGCGTGAAGCCACCGTCGCCGCGATCGATCCGCCGGCCGCTCATCGACTGCTCCAAGTCTGTATACCGATGCTGGAGCCGACGATCGGCGTGTCGTAGAAGATCAGGTTGGCCTGCAGGAGCGGCACCGAAGGGTTCGTGTCACACGGCGGATTCACCGATGTGGGGCACACGAGAAACACGTCGTTGCGCTTGGCGGACGAACCCGTGCTGCTCGACAGCTGGTAGCAATCCACGCGCACCGGCGCCGTCGTGTTGTTGAGTGAGGCCGCCGAGGGCGTGTACACGCTGGTGGTGCAGCTCGATCCCGTGCGAACGGTTGCGATCGCGACCTGGATCGCGGCCTGAGCGTCGAAGTCGGAACCGCGCGTCAACCGGAGCGCCGTCGTCTCGTTGGAGCTCGCGTTCGCAAAGGTGAGGAGCGCGCCGATCGTCACGCCGCACACTGTGAGGAACAGCAGCGCGAGCACGAGTGCCGAGCCCTGCTCGCCGCGCCCAGGTGAGCGCCTGCGCACCGAGACGGCGCCGGTCATGGCTGTCGCACCACGGTCTTGAAGACCTCGGAGGAGCCGTTGGGCTGGGTGACCGTGATCGTCACCGTCTGGTATTGCGGGCCCGTTGCCGGGCACGCCCCGAACGTCGCGGTGGGCGTGTAGCCGGTGGGCGGCGTATACGACACGGTGTACGACGTGGAGCACCACGCGCCCTGCGCGACGGCCAGGTCGAGGGCTTCGGCGTAGTCGCGGGCAACAATGCCGGAGGTGGTCGACTGCCGGTTCGCGCCCGAGCTGGTGAACGTCGCGCTCGACCCGACGAGAATCGCCACCACGGCCGTGCCCATGATCGCGCTCGCGACGAGCAGCTCGACGAGCGTCGAGCCGCGCTCGTCGCAGCTACGAGCTCGCCACCAACCCGAAGACCTCTTGCCGGCCACGAACGCCACCTCGGTCAGGTCGCAGCCATGGCCAAGGAGTTGGGCGTGACCCCGGCGGGGGGCTTGATCTCCTTGGGGTGCGAGGAGCGAGACAGCGCGTCCTCGTAGCTGATCACTCCGTTGGCGACCAGGTGGTTGAGCCAGGTCTCGAGCGTGCACATGCCCTCGGCGCGACCGGCCGAGAGCACGTTACGGATCTGATGGGTCTTTCCCTCGCGCACGAGTGCCCGCACCGCGTTGTTCGCGATCAGCAGCTCGAACGCTGCGACCATGCCGCCGCCGATGCGCGGGATGAGTCGTTGCGAGATCACGCCCTCGAGACACGCGGCGAGTTGCACCCGAATCGTGTTCTGCCGCTCCGCCGGGAACATGTCGGAGATACGGTCGAGCGACTGCGGGGCGTCGTTGGTGTGGAGGGTGGCGAACACCAGGTGGCCGGTTTCGGCGATCGAGAGCGCGAACTGCACGGTCTCGGGATCTCGCATCTCACCCACGAGGATCACGTCGGGGTCTTCACGGAGCGCGGAGCGCAACGCTCGGGCGAAGGAGTGCGTGTCGTTGCCGACCTCACGTTGACTGACCGCCGAGCTCTTGTGCATGTGCACGTACTCGACCGGGTCTTCGATCGTGATGATGTGGCAGTGCCGGTTCATGTTGATGTAGTCGATGATCGCCGCGAGCGACGTCGACTTACCGGAGCCTGTCGGCCCGGTCACGAGCACGAGCCCCTGCGGGAGGTTCGCGAAGTACTCCACCGCGGGCGGCAGCCCGAGCTCCTCGAACGTCGGGAGTTTCAGCGGGATCATGCGCAGTGAAAGCGCGAGCGCGCCCATCTGGAAGAACGCATTGGCACGGAACCGTGCGACCTTGTTGTACGTGAACGAGAAGTCGACCTCACGGTCGCGGCGAAGCTCGGTCTTGAGGTCGTCGGTCAACACACCCAGGATCAGGTGCTCCACGTGGTCCTGATCGAGCTCGGGCTCGCCGGGAATCGGGATCAGCTGCCCGTCGACCCGCATCAGCGGCGGGCTGAACGGCGTCAGCAGGAGGTCGCTGCCGCCCACCTCCCACAACGTGGCCAGAAACCGCTCGATTGGCTCAATGGTCACTCCACCAAGACTCACGGCCACTCCTCCGGATCGGGACACTTGCAACAACGCGAGCGGTGGGCCGGCCCTCAGGCCGACCCACCCCCACGCACAATCGCTATGCGCTCACCGCTGGGATCAGGTGCAACCGTTGGGGTTGCCGACGATCTTGGTGGGGATGCCGCCGGCGCCGAGGCCGTAGCCGGTCGGCACCGTCTTCAACAGCGCCTGCACGGCACCGGTTCCGGCGGTGAGGTCGGTCATCGCCGTCGGGTAGGCGCCGGTCTGGGCCTTGTACGCCTCTTCCGCGGTGCTGATCGTCGCCTTCTCGGTCGCGCAGGAATTCGCGGTGGCGTTGCTGGTCAGGTTGCCGACCGCAAACACGACGATCCCGGCGAGGATGCCCAGGATCACGATCACGATCAGCAGTTCGACCAGGGTGAAACCCTGCTCGATCACGTTCTGGTGGTCCTCGTCGGACCGAAGCTGCTTGAGCACTCGAATCGTCCTTTCTCATCCGAGGCGAATCGCGCCCCGGCCCGCTTACGCGCGGCCTCTGCGCACGTTCAAAGATGAGTACGGCCGCGCGCCGGTGCCCCTGAATAGGCACATCGACCTATTCGGCCGGTTGGGTGGATGACCTAAGACAGATTCACGACCGGCCGATCGGGAATCTGTGGACCCCATGAGCGTGGTGGTGGAGGGCAGCGCGGTGAGCGCGGCGGCCGTCGGATTCGCCCGGATGCGGCCGCGACGAGGTCGGGTGCGGCGGGAGCCGATCGACGTCGAGCTGATCGCAGCCGAGTTCGCCGAGCCGCGCAAACGCTCCGAGCGCGAGATCATCGCCGCGCTCGAAGCCGAGGTGCAGCGCGTCCACGATGCCCGCGCCACCAACCTGGCCGACCCCGAACCGTCGCCGTCCCCGGCGACCCCCGCAAGGCCGGCGCCGGTCGAGGCGGCGGCTCCCGTGATCGAGGTCGTCGCAGCGACGGTGAGCCCCGCGCCGGCGAAGTTGCGCGGCACGACGCTTCCGGTTGCCGACGCCGGGGGCGCCGGCCTGCCACTCGACCAGGTGCGTGCGTGGTTGGAACAGGTGAAGGAAGACCTGCGCAAGGTGCAGGCCCGGGTCGAGTACTTGCAGTTCGAACAGGATCGTCTGCAGGGTCAGCACCACCTCGTCGCCGAGCTGATGTCGGCGACGACGCCGGTCTGAGCCGCGCGTTCAGCGCGCGCGAAACTCGGTGAACGCGTCGAGGTTGAGCACCAGCGACGGGTGCCGCGGGTCGGGCTCGGACAACACGTTGGCCGGCTCCTCGAGCGGCTCCGGCTCTGACTCCGAGCGCACCACTGCACGCGGCGCCTTCGGCGCACGGACCTTCGGC
>CAZLEC010000061.1:7279-12588 GCA_964558245.1 uncultured Burkholderiales bacterium
ACCTTCGGCTCCTTCACAACGCGAACCTTCGGCTCCTTCGCGGACTGCACGCGCTCGACGCCCGCGTCGCCGCGCCGCTCCTGGCGGCGCACGAGCAACGACGTCATGATTGCGAACACGGTTCCGAGCGCACCGACGACGGTGAGCACGGCTTCAGGTGACCGGTGCACAGCTGCCTCCCTCGGACCGCTCGACTATCGGCGCGTCGCGAAGGCGTCTTGATCGGCCGGGTTGCCGGGCGCGAACACGCACTCCTCGAACTCGAGGTCGCGGGCCCGCGCCGGGTTGCCGGTGATCGTGCCTTGCGCCGCATCGCAGTTGAGCGAGATCACTGCCGCGAGCTGCTCGCGACTGTTCACGCCCTTCGCGACGACGCTCACGCCGAGCGGGCGGATCATGCCGGTGATGCTGCGGATCGCCTTCGCCGACTCGAAGTCGGAACCGAGCTGGGTGAGGAAGCTCCGATCGAGCTTCACGGTGTCGGGCCGGAGGCCGTGCAACTGAGGCACGGTGAGCTGGCCGGAGAAGTTGTCGAGTGCGACACACACATGACCCTCGTGGAGCTCACGGAGCGCGGCGACCGTGTCGGCGAAGTCGTTCACGACCGATTCCTCGTTCACCTCGATGCCGACGCTGCGGGCATCGGCGCCCGCGGCGGCGAGGATCGCAAGGATCCGCGACGCTCCCCGATCCCGCATGAGCAACCGCGCCGACACGGTGATCCACGCGACGAGATCGGGGTGATCACGGCGCCACGAGCTCATGTCGGTCGCCGCGGTCGTGAGGACCCACTCGTCGATCAGCTCGATCATGCCCGTGGCGTACGCGATCGGCACGAACGCGTCGGGTTGGAGGAGCCCACGGGTCGGGTGGTTCCAACGAACACTGCCCTCGAGACTCACGATGGAGCCGGTGTCGAGCGACGCAACCGGGCGATACCAGAGCTCGAGCTCGCCCCGCTCGAGCGCGAATCTCAGGTCGTTGCCGAGCTCGCGGCGGTCGGTGAGCCGCAGATCGAGATCCTCGCCGAACAACTCGACGCGGCCCTTGCCCGCGTGCTTCGCCTCGTACATCGCGGCGTCGGCGCGGGCCAACAGCGCCTCGGGCATCGACTCACCCTGCGCCGAGACCGCGACGCCGATGCTGATGCCGATCGTCGCCTCCGCGTCGCGCAAGATGATCGTCTGCGAGACGGCCACGACGATGCGATTCGCGATCGCCAACGCGTCATCGATCTGTTGGATGTTCTCGAGGAGGATCACGAACTCGTCGCCGCCGAAACGCGCGACGGTGTCGTAGGGACGCAGGAGATCCTTCAGGCGGGTCGCGACCTCGGCGAGCACCGCGTCGCCGGCTTCGTGCCCGAACACGTCGTTCACCAACTTGAATCCGTCGAGGTCGCAGTACAACACCGCGAACTGCTCGGAGGTGCGTTCGCTCCGCAGCATGCAGTGATCCAGACGGTCGACGAGCACCTCGCGTCGAGCGAGGCCCGTGAGACGGTCGTAGTCGAGCGTCGGGACTTCGAGCTCCGCGATCCGGCGCCGCAGCGCCTCGTTCTCGGCTCGGAGGGCGACGATGAGCCGGGCGGCGTCGCCCGCGCTCGGGCCGTCCTCCACGATCACGGCTTGCCCCGCGCACTCACCGGCATCCATGCCGTCACTCTCCGTCCGTTGGCTGTGACGCCTATCGACACCAACCCGGCGCGCTATAAGCACGGCGGACGCGGTGTCCGCCGCTACGCTCGATTTCGTGGGTATCGCCTACCGCCTCGACAAGAACCAAGGCCTGATGACCATCGTCTGGGACGGCGTCGTCACCGCCGCCGATTGGCGTGCCCACCTCGAGGAGATGTTCGACGACCCGGAGTGGCCGGCCGGTCCCCGCAATCTCACCGACCTGCGCTCCGCCGACATCTCGACGATCACCGGGGCCGACCGGGAACGCATCGTCGCGATGTACGCACCTCACCTCGACAAGCTCCGTGGCATGAAGAGCGCGGCGGTGGCGGGCGACAACTTCGGGCCCTCCACCGACTTCGAGAGCCAGAACCAGCCTCCCGGCTTGAGTCTCATCGTGTTCAACGATCTCCTCAACGCGTGCACGTGGCTCGGGATCGACAAGGCCGTCGCGCAGGCGACGATCACCGAGCTCCGCCTCGCGCTCCGGGGCCAGCCCGCCGTCTGAGCGCCTTCCGCGCTCAAGTCAGCTGAAATCCGCGTCGAATCGCTCCGAGTCCTGTGTGACGACGGATCGAAGCACTCGAGGCGGACGGCGTGGGGAAGACGGAAGCGCACTTGCCGGCAACGTCTCGCCGTATCGCGGCGCGCAAGGCCCTGTTCAACCCTGCGAACCTGATCCCGTTCCCGGTGCTCGGGGTCCTCGCGCTCGCCCGCCACTACCAACTGGTGGCCAACCAGCCGCTGTGGCTGCTGCTCGGCACGATGGTGTTCACCCAGATGTGCACGACGGCAGTCGCGGTCGCGTTCCCGCCCGGGACGCCGAACGCGAAGCCTCGTCTGCTCCTGACGACGCAGATCGCGCTGACCGGTCTGTGCGTGTACGTCAACGGATGGGGTGCGCTGCTCGCGGTCGGATTCGTGTTCGCCGCCGCGACCGCGATCCACTCCGAAGGTTCGCGCTACGCGCGATGGGCCATGGGCTGCACCACACTCACCGTGGCGGCCGGCGAGCTGTTCGTCGCGCTCGGTTGGGCCAAGACGATGGTGTCCGAGCCCGAGGGCCACGGACTCGCGGTGCTCGAAGTGGCCGGGACCTGCGCGGTGATCTGGATCCTCGCGTACAACCAGCGCGAGAAGGAGCTGGTCGAAGGGTCGTTGCGCCAGAGCGAGCGGCGGTTCCGAGCCCTCGTGCAACACGCCTCCGACATCATCCTCGTGATCGCGTCCGACGGCACGGTGAGCTACGCGAGCCCGGCGTTCGAGAGCGTCCTCGGATACGCGACGCACGAATCGGTCGGCATGCTCATGAACACGATCATGCGCGACGAAGACGTGGCGCGGCTCGGGCAGATCGACGAGGCCACGCAACAAGGCGTCGAAGCCGCGCGCACGGAAACCCGCTTGCGCCACCACGACGGCTCGTGGCGCTGGTTCGAGGTGACCTTCACCAACCTCTTCGACGACCCGAGTGTCGAAGGTTGGGTTGCCAACCTGCGCGACATCTCCGAGCGCAAGGAGTCGGAGGTCGCGCTGCGCCAGGCGCAGGAGGTGTTCCGGCACGCCTTCGAGGAGGCCGGGATCGGCATGACACTCGTCGACCTCTCCGGCAACATCATCCGCGCGAACGACGCGCTGCAGCAGATGCTCGGCTACGAAGCCGCCGACGCGTTGATCGGGCTGAGCGTCGTGGATCTCACGCACCCGGACGATCGCCGGCCCACCGAGGACTACGTGCGTGACCTCGACCGGAACGAGGCCAACAGCCTCCGGGTCGAGAAGCGCCTGCTGCGCGCCGACGGCGAGACGGTCTGGGTGGCACTCACCGCGTCGCCCGTGAAGGACGAAGACGGGCGAACGATGTTCTCGATCGGCCAGATCGAGGACATCACCGAGCGCAAGGCGTTCAGCGATCGGCTGGAGTACGAAGCCGCGCACGACGCGATGACCGGGCTCATGAACCGCACCAGCTTCACCGAGCGTGTCGCAACTGCGCTCGAGGCCGCGCGGGCCGAGCGCCGCCTGGCCGCGGTGCTGTTCATCGACCTCGACCACTTCAAGATCATCAACGACAGCCTCGGGCACGCGGCCGGCGACGACCTGTTGGCGACGGTCGCGCAACGGTTGCGGCACACGCTCCGTCCGGGCGACCTCCTCGCCCGCTTCGGCGGAGACGAGTTCGTCGTGCTGTGCACGAGCGTCGCGGGTAGACGCGCGGTGTCGGAGATCGCACAGCGACTCATCAAGGCCATCGCCGAGCCGATCATCGTCGGGAACGACGAAGTGTTCGTAACCGCGAGCATCGGGATCGCGGCCGCGAACAACGACGACACGGCCGAGACGCTGCTCCGCCACGCCGATGCCGCCATGTACCAGGCCAAGCACGACGGCCGCGCCCGCGCCGCGGAGTTCCGCCCCGACCACCACGGCTCGGCGGTCGCCGCGCTCCGCACGGGCAACGACCTGCACCGCGCACTCGATCGCGACGAGCTCGTGTTGCACTACCAGCCAATCGCCGATCTGCGGACCGGGCGCGTGATCGGCTTCGAGGCGCTCATGCGCTGGAACCATCCCGAGCGCGGCCTGCTGGCGCCCGGCGAGTTCATCGCGTTCGCGGAAGAGACGGGGCTCATCGTTCCGATGGGCATGTGGGCGCTCGAGACCGCGTGCCGGCAGACCGCGTACTGGCAGAGCGCGCGCGAGCCGGACGCACCGCAACTCTCGATCAGCGTCAACCTCGCGGCACGCCAGGTAGCCGACCGCAAGCTTCCGAAGATGGTCGCCCGCATCATCGAGCGGACCGGCATCGCCGCGGGCGCGGTCGTGCTCGAGCTCACCGAGAACACCCTCATGCAGGACACCGCGTCGGTGGTCGACGCGCTGCACGCCTTGCGCAGCCAGGGTGTGCACCTCAGCATCGACGACTTCGGCACCGGCTACTCGTCGCTCGCGTACCTCAAGCGATTCCCGGTGGAGTCGCTGAAGATCGACCGCAGCTTCATCGACGGCCTCGGGCAGGAGTCGGAGGACACCAGCATCGTCGAAGCGATCGTCCGCCTCGCCCACGCCCTCGAGCTGTCGGCAGTGGCCGAAGGTCTCGAGACCCCGACCCAACTGGAGACGTTGCGGACGCTCGGGTGCGACTTCGCGCAGGGCTACCTGCTCGGCCACCCGCTTCCCGCCGAGGCGATCGGCGACTTCCCGGCCGACGACCTCACGCCTTGGCAGAACACACACTCCTGACCCGGTTGTCACAAGAATCAACTCGGCTCCCTCAAGAAACGGGCGCTCGGCGTCGTTAGGTACAGCAGAGCCCCGAGAGGGCACGCCTGGTTTGAACATTTGGCGCCCGCGGGCGCACGGTTTACGGGGCACGACGCGACCTCTCTCTTGCAACGGAAGAGGTTGAACCATGTCATCGTTCCGAGCCCTCGCTTCGGCGCGCCGCGCGACAAGTGCCAAGCGACGTGCCGCGGCGGTCATCGTTCCGCTCGCAGCGATTGCCCTCGGCGCCGCGCTCGTGCTTCCCACGGCCAGCAGCGGTGCCGCGCAGGCAACCATCGGGCTCGGTGGCGCCACGAGCTTCGCCGTGCTCGCCGGCTCCGGGATCACGAACACGGGTGCGACGAC